>CAKZZM010000092.1 GCA_937885465.1 uncultured Bacteroidales bacterium | reverse complement strand
TCAGTCCTACCGGCAGTTGCCAGTCGTCCGGCAAAAGCACGCAGCCGCTCACGTTGCACACCGTGGCCTGACCATAAAGTGTGTTGGAGCGTTTTATGAGATACTCCCACTCCTGCGTGGTCAGAGTGCGCCACTCGTGTCCGCCACCGTTGCTTATAGTGCAGAATACGCCCCAGTCGTAGTTTGTGGCAGCGATGTCGTTGTTGCCGTCGCCATAGTCTGCGTATGCATTGCTTGTCATGTACGGCATCTTGCCGTTATATCCGCTTGTCCCCCAGCCGAAGAGGTCGATCCAACCACTATACGAGGAAGATATCTGCGAGTTGTCGCACAAGTTGCTTTCTTCGCTTACATTGCCGCTCACTGCATCGCCGACATAGTCATACTGGTGTTCGGCAAAGCGCCACGTATCTGTCGAGGCTTGATATTGCAGGTTGCCTTGAGAGAAACGCACTTTCCTCTCCGATGATACCGAGAAAAGAAAATCTGTTTGCGGTGATTCCGGAGTAGGAGATTGACTCTGAGAACACCCCTCCACTATAAGACTATAGTTTTCCTCGGCAGGCACAACAGTTAAATTATACTTCCCGCCTGAAAGGGTTCTGTATGCAGTTGTATTTGACGGTATGGTAAAAGACTGCAAATTGCTGCCTGTCGAACTAACCACAACAACAGTCTGCATCTCGTTTGAGGTGTTTTCAAAACTAACTTCGCCACACGGTGCCTCACAAATGGACAGCACATACAATATAATACATAAAACAGGGTGCACCATCTAACTATCAATTTGTAGAATATTTTGAACTATTTGTGGCTTTTGCCTTTTACAATCACTTCAGGGTATTACAATCACTTAAGTGTAAAAGGAAAACTGCCGACCATATTTCCGTCGATGAAAAAATCGGCGGTATATAAGCCTTTTTGTAGAATTTCCTCGACTTGCCAATATACGGTCAGCAAGATTTCGTCTCCTTCATATACAAAATCTTTCTTCAAAGAATAAGGGATATCGGCACTTTCGAAATGGAATAGATTATCTTCCGACTTGAGCATCAATTCGCCATCAGGACGACGCAGTTGCATATAAACGACCTTCTCTCCCCTCTCACAAGTTATATTCTTGAGTACAGTAAAGTCAAACTGCAATTTCTGAATAGCATTGAAGAATCCCGTCTTCCTATCTCGTTTATTAAGAGTTATTACATTCATCGTGCCCACCTCTAACATTGAGGCGCGGCTAACCACCTCTGCCAAACGGGTTGTTTCCTGACGCAAGGTCTCATTTTGTTGAGTCACATCGCGGTATTGCTCTCTAACCTGCCTATTCTCCTTTACAAGTTGTTTGTTTTGCCTGTCAAGCGAGTCAATCTGCGCCACATACCCTTTCATCACAGCACGAACAGTTGCCAATTCCTTCTTCAGTTCAGCAATCTTCTTTCCATCGGTCGTCTTAGTTATACGCAACTCCTCCAACAAATCTTGAACACGCTGTTTCTCCTGCATAAGCAGGTCGGCAAGCGAGTCGTTGGAGATATTGATTTGATACCCGTCATACTGCATCGCAAGGTCTTCATACTCCTCTTCAAGTTGCTCTTTCTCAAACTCCATCATCTCCGACATTGCCTGAATATCCTGAGCCTTGCGATTATTAAGCACTATCAACCAAACAAGTGCGGTAGCTAATACCACCACAACAGCAATTAAAGTATATAAATACGATTTCTTCATAATAAATCAATTATTTTTTCGAGGTGAATACCGTGACTTCCTTTTATAAGAATCTTTCTGCCTTGCAGAGGGTCGTGTTGCAGATGCTTTCTCAGTTCATCAACATTTGTAAAAGTAAGGATATTTATCCCTTGCGACCGAGCAAGTTCTAACATTGAGTTCGCTGATCCTACGCATTTAAACTCCTCGCCGACTAATAAAATATTCTGCACCGTTTTTACCGGTCTGATGCACGCCGCTTGCGATTTTATGTCTCCGCCCTGACTTTTTTGAGAGACGGTCTTTTCGGCCGTCTCTACCATCGACTTTTTAGATAGTGCAAGTTCTAAAATATGCTCATGCTCAGCCTTAGAATATTCGCCGAGTTCGAGCATATCGCCGAGAATAAGAGTATCGCCGTCAAAGGCTTGAATAGCAGCGGTCATCGAAGTCACATTAGCGTTGTAGGCATCCACGACAAGCGTATTCTTGTCGGTTGTAAGAAGTTGAGAACGATTATTAGACGGGACGTAATCTCTTATTGCCTTCTCCGCCGTTTCCCTGTCAACACCAAAGTATTCTCCTACGCATAGTGCCGCCCGGATATTTTCAGAATTGTAATCTCCGACGAGGTGCGTTCCTTGCAGCATCGGGGATGTAGAATAGTTGACTTCACGCAGGGGCAAACCATTTGCATGCTCTACACCTGACTGCCTTAGCATTTCAGCAAGTAATACATTATCTTGATTGCGGAAAATAACGCCCTGGTGTTCCAGAAGATAGTCGTATAATTCCCGTTTAGTTTTCATCACCCCCTCAAAAGAGCCGAAACCTTGCAGGTGAGCCTTGCCTACATTAGTTATCAATCCGTAATCAGGCAGTGCTATGTCCACTAATTCCTTGATATCTCCGGGGTGAGAAGCCCCCATCTCCACAATAGCAAGCCTGTGCTCGCTCGTCAGCCGCAGCAATGTAAGAGGCACACCGATATGATTATTCAGGTTTCCTTCGGTGTATAACAAGTTATACTTCGTTTTAAGCACTGCTGCCATCAACTCTTTCGTTGTCGTCTTGCCGTTAGTGCCTGTTATGCCTATAACAGGTATCCCCATCTGCCTGCGCCACTCTCTTGCAAGGTCTTGCAGAGCGAGGAGCGAGTTTTCCACTCTTATCAATTTCCCCGCATAACACTTCTGCTGCGAACAAGTCTGAGGTATATCTTCATCTACAACAGCATACGCAGCACCCTGTTCTAACGCCTGCACTGCATACTGATTGCCGTTGAACCGCTCACCTTTGAGCGCAAAGAACACGCAACCTTGCGGTAGGTTACGAGTGTCGGTGGAAACATTGATTGAATTCTTATTTTTTATTAGGAAGTTCCAATCCATAGCCTTTT
>CAKZZM010000091.1 GCA_937885465.1 uncultured Bacteroidales bacterium | reverse complement strand
CCGCCGACCCACGCATTACGAATGCGTTGCTCTACCAACTGAGCCACAGTGGCAATAGCCTTTTCGAGTACAAACACTACAAATTTGAACGTTCTCAGATATTCTCCACTTAAAACGTTCGGAGACGTTCTCCACTCTTGAGAGACGCTAAAGAATAGCGTCTCTACCGTCAGACGTTCGGAGACATTCTCCACACTCCATTTGCTTCTGTTTTATAAACAATGCGAAGAATTGTACCTCGGAAAGTTTAGCAAAGGTACTGCTTTTTTTTTATTCACACAAATTAAATGGCATTTTTTTTGCAAATTTATTACAAGTCTGCTTTTATAGTTTTGATTTTTTGTAAATTGCTAAAAATTTTTGAACGTTAGGAGACATTCTCCACTCTTGAACGTTCGGAGACGTTCTCCGCTAAAATAGCTATACAATTATGAAGGGAGTATCCGAGATAATACAACACATATGCGACAAAAATCGGCATAAATATATTTTGCTCTGCATAGGATTACTTAATTTCTTTTGGGCAGTTTCCGCAGAAGAAATTTATTATACGCGCAGTTTTATGGAGAATATTCGTACATTGCAAATATCAAAAGATGTAATTAATCTTGGAGATGAGAGCGATGTGGTTGATATTAGTTTTGATGAATTGAGCCATACTGTTCATACATATTCCTACACTATATATCATCTTAATGCTGATTGGACACGCGATAATCTCAGTAGTAGTGAGTACCTAAAGGGCTTTACCCGTACTGATGTGACGAATTACGACCATTCATTTAACACACAACAATTATACACACATTATTACTTTACTTTCCCAAATGAAGATATATCCCCTACCCTAACCGGTAACTATGCGATAATTATTTTTGAAGACGGAAAAGAAGAAGAACCCGTTGCCACGGTATGTTTTTCCGTTGTCAATCAATCAGTATCAATAAACGGCACCATTCGCAGTAACACAAATATCGAATTCAACGGAAGATACCAACAATTAGATATTGATGTTTCGCTACCTAATGTTTCACGACTATCTCCTAATGAATATACACTTGTTGTCGAACAAAATGGCAGACGAGATAATATGGTATATAAGCCAAGCCCAACATACATCGAAAGTAACCGATTGCGTTGGCAAGATAGCCGTCAACTTATTTTTGAAGGCGGACATGAATATCAATTTTTCGACAATTCATCCTTTTATTTAATGGGGCATAATGTCGATTATATGCACTATGACAAAACATTTCATCACGTATTTTTATATCCGTCAGTAATGCGAGCCGGCGATCCGTATATAACCGAACGTGATGCTAATGGCAGTTATGTAGTTAATGCACAAAAGGTGAGTGATGATGCGACTGAAGCCGATTATATGTATGTGCATTTTATTCTCCCCTGTCCTACCCCATTTTTTGATGGTAGCATATATTTGCTTGGTCAAGCATGGCATAATATGTTTACGCCGGAGAATAAAATGTATTATGACAGCGAACATAAGGCATACATCGCTTCATGTTATTTAAAGCAAGGAGGTTGTGAATGGCTATACGCCTTTATCCCTAAAGGCTCAAACGCTGCCACTCTTCAGCGAATTGAGGGCAACCATTGGGAAACAGAAAACACATATCGCATATATTTGTATTATCGTCCATTTGGTGGAAGATACGATGAATTGATTGGCGTAAAATAACAAGAAAATTATTTTTTTTTAAAAAATGCAATCTCAGTATTGCAATTATAGTTTTTTTTTCTTAACTTTGCATTAGTGTTTGCAAAATAATGTTTACTATTGCTATGTTGGATTCTTTTTACCAGACACACAAATATCTTGTGGAACATATCAATGCACCGGTCAGGCGCAAATTGATGGACGAAATCAACTGGAGTGACCGAATTATCGCCATAAAAGGTTCACGCGGTGTCGGCAAAACAACATTCTTGCTGCAATATGCCAAAGAGAGGTATGGGCAGGCTCGCACCTGCCTCTATATCAATTTCAACAATCTCTATTTTACCGATCACTCTTTCCTCGATTTTGTTGATGAGTTCGTAAAAGAAGGCGGACGCATACTCTTACTTGACCAAATGTTCAAATATCCAAATTGGTCAAAGGAACTGCGCGAATGTTACCTACTCTACCCTTCTCTGCACATAGTATTCTCCGCCAGCCCGGTAATGAGGCTTACAGATGAAAATCCCGACCTTAATGGTATTGTTAAGATGTACAACCTCAGAGGCTTTTCTTTCCGCGAATATCTTAATTTGCAAGCCGGTACATCGTTTCCTGAATATACACTTGACCAAATCATTTTTAACCATCAGGATATAACTCGCACGATATGCGAGAAAGTACACCCACTGTGGTACTTTCAAGATTATCTCAACCATGGCTACTATCCCTTCTATCTTGAAAATCGCCATTTTACTGAAAGCCTACTCAAGACCATTAACATGATGCTTGAGGTGGATATTCTAATGATTAGGATGATAGATGTTTCATACCTAAATAAGATCAAACAACTACTTCATATTATCCTCTCCAACGCACCTTGTTCTCTCAATATAAGTGCTCTTTCAGAACACATTGATATGAGCCGTGCCACGACAATGAATTATATTAAATACCTCAAGGACGCTCGCCTACTGAACTTACTATACTTGGAAGATAAGCGATGGCCGGCCAAACCAAACAAGGTATATATACAAAATACCAATATTGCCTGCGCCAACAACGAAAGGAAACTGACCGGACAAGTTTTGGCTGAGACATTTTTCTACAATGCTCTGCACGGCAATCATAAAATAAACGCAACCGAGCGCAATGCGATGTTTGTTGTTGACAGAAAGCATTACTTTGATGTATTCGACAAGCAACCTATGCGCCCCCCAATAAGATTAACTGCCGTGGGAGGTACAGAGCAAACCAACAACGCCAACCTTATTCCCCTTTGGCTATTCGGGTTCTTGTATTGATAAGAAGTTGCGAGGGGATGGACAGCCGCAAATGTGTTCTGTCATATGATCGGTGCGTTAATCAATGTAGAATGAAAAATTTAGACTGAATAACTAAAAATCACAAACTATATTATACAATATGAAAAAAATTTTGTTTCTGTTAGTTATGTCAATTAGTGTGTTATCTTGTTGTAAACAGGAGAGTAATAATGCTCGCGAGGAGTCGGCGTTGGATGTGATTTCGACTCGTGTGTCGGTTCGTCAGTTTACCGGGGAGAAGCTTAGCGCGGATCAGCTTGACAAGATTCTGCGTGCGGGTATGTCAGCCCCGACTGCGGTTAATAAGCAGCCGTGGGCATTTGTGGTGGTTGATGATGCGGATGTTTTGCAACAGCTCAGTGAGGCTGTCAAGAGTTCTCGCATTGAGAATGGTGCTTCTCACGCTATCGTTGTTTGTGGCGATATGACCAAGGCCCTTGAGGGTGAGGGACGCGGTTATTGGGTGGAGGACACTTCTGCTGCGACGGAGAACATGCTTCTTGCTGCTCATGCGATGGGTTTAGGTGCGTTGTGGGTAGGTGTGTATCCTATCTCTGAGCGTGTGTCACAGGTGAGTGAGATTATCGGTGTACCTGAGTATATCACCCCGATGTGCATAGTGACGCTTGGCTACCCTGCCGAACAGCCCGCAGTGAAGGATAAGTACAAAACGGAGAATATTCACCTGAACAGGTGGTAAGGATGGTTATTTATATAGGATTTGATTAATGTATGGTGATTTTTGTTGATTATGACAGACCGTCCTGATTTCATACCAACTGACTTTACGGAGTTTGACCAATACATCCGTCAAGGTGAAC
>CAKZZM010000090.1 GCA_937885465.1 uncultured Bacteroidales bacterium | reverse complement strand
GTAGTTGTTCCCGCTTCCGTTACTTCTATCGGCGAGAATGCGTTTAAGAACAATGACCAGATAGAGGAGGTAAAAGCCGAGGGTGTGCAGACTATCGGCAACCAAGCCTTTGAGAACTGCTCCGCACTGGAGAAAGTGAACTTCGGCAAGGACTTGAGCAGTATTGGTAACAAAGCCTTCAATTATTGCGGTCTGATGGACGCTATGGCAGTGAAAGCGGCTGTACCGCCTACGGTAACCGCACAGACTTTCGTCGGTCTCGGTCGTGTGTCCAGCAACGCCCCTGCGAAAGTGAAAGCCAAAGCAGCCCGCAGAGCTACGGCTGCCACAGGTCAGAAAGCCGTTTCGCTCGACGTGCCGGATGACTATATCGCCAAATATTTGGCTGCGCAATACTGAAACTTGTTCTCGTTCGAGTATATCGGTGAGCACGGCGGTATCGTCCGCAGCGGTCAGTACTACGACGGCGTGTGGGTGATTTACGAGGACGGCACGCTGATTGCCAGCTCGGAGACATCCACCGGAAACATTGACGGTTTCTATAACCAACCGGGCGTGAAGCGCGTGGAGCTCATGGGCGGTGCTACCGAACTGAACTGGACAGGCTTCGGTCCTGCCGACCTGCCGAACTTGGAAGAGGTAGTGCTCTCGCCGGCTATGCACAAACTGGGTGTCGAGGTGTTCAAGAACTCCACCCATCTCAAATCCATCAACTTAGAGAACGTGGACAGCATCGGTCAGAACTGTTTCAAGGGCTGTACGGCTTTGACGAGCGTCAACCTGCCGGTTATCAAGTACCTTGCCAACAACGCGTTCGAGGGCTGTACGTCTCTGGCGTCGGCAACGGTCAGCGGCAGCAGTTTCTATATGAGTTATCAGGTGTTCAAAGGCTGTACGGCTCTGAAGAGTATCGACCTGAGCGGTATGAGTATCAACTCCGTGCCGACGGGTGCTTTCACGGGCTGCACGGCTCTGGAGCATGTGAAGATGGACGGCACGGCGCTGAGCGTGAGCTCGGCGATGTTCAGCGGCTGTTCCGCCCTCTCTGTGGTGGAGTTAGGCAGCGACTGCCGTTATGTCTATGCCAATGCGTTCGCCAACACGGGTCTGGAAACCATCTATAGTGCCAGTCCGACACCGGCCACGCTGGCTGCTACGGCGTTCACGGGGCTGACATTAGCCGATATAACCGCATCCGTTCCGGCGGACTACGTGCGTATCTACAAGAAAGCGGATGTATGGAAAGATATGAATGTCGTTGCCGATACAGCGTACGGCGAGCCGTTGCTGCCTGTGGGCGGTACGATGAACGGTGCTAACTGTTTCTGGACGCTGGAGCAGGACGGAACGATGACTTTCTCGGGTGAGGGAGGCTGCTACACCACCGGTGCTGCGATAGCTTTGCATCACCAGTTGGCTATCTATATGGAGAACATCATCTATTCCGACGAGATCACCGAGATCGGTTCGGACATCACCAGTCAGTACGCCAACTATGCGTATGTAAAGACGGTGGAGATAGGTGCGGATGTGAAACATATCTACGCCAATGCCATGCTCTATCCGCACGTGACGGATGTCTATTGCTTTGCGGCAGACCTGCCGACGCTCAACGCCAATGCGTTCAACAAGACCGCGCTGATAGCCAACGACGCTACGCTGCACGTGGTGGACTTCACGGGCACACTCGCCAAATATCAAGCAAGCAGCTCGTGGAACTGGTTCCCGCATATCGTAGCCGACCTGCCTACCCGCAAAGCCGGAACGGTCAAAGTGACGAAAGTGATTGTTGACCCGACCACCCGCAATGTCCCGCTGACGACAGATGAGTTAGGCAGCAAGACTATCCAGCTGACGGCAGTCGTCTATCCGGCTAACGCCACCAACCAGGAAGTGAAGTGGACCTCGTCCGACGAGACGGTTGCTACTGTGGACCAGAACGGCTTAGTGACCATCGTGGGCTTTGACGCGAGCGGAGAAGGCATCACCATCACCGCTACCGCCAAGGACGGCTCGAACAAGAAGGGTTCGTGTGTGATGAGCGTATGGAATTCCTCCAACCCGGATGAGATCCTTGCTACCGATATTGATGTGAACCGCAAGTCGCTGACGCTGATGAAGAGCGAGGAGGGCGTAGTCCGCGTATCGCTCACGCCTGCCAACTCCACCGCTTGGGTGGACGGCACATACATCACATTAAGCGAGACACCTGCGGTACTCGATGTGATGCCGGTATATGACCCCGAAAGCGGTCAGCGTACAGGCGAGTTCACCATCACACCGAGAGAACTTGGTACGTTCGAAGTGACGTTCTATACCAACGACTATGACGACCACGGCGACCCGGCAACTTATCCGGCTCCGTCCGTGAGCATGACCGTCAATGTGGTGGAAGATGTCTTCTTCACCGAGAACACCAAAGAGGGTGTGCCTGTTACTTACCGCCTGATCAAGACCGACGACAAACTGGTGGAGGTCTATGGCGACGAGGAGCAGCAGATCACCGTCGATCCGAACACCGGCATTCCGTCGGTTGAGTTTGTCTATCATACCGCTATCGATCCCGCCACCGCAGGCACTATCACCATCCCGTCCGTTGTACGCGGCTATAACGTAGTCGGCACCGGCGAGATAGCTTTCCGCAACTGCACGCAGTTGGAGCGCGTGGACTTCTGCCCGGGTATCCAATACGTAGGCGACCGCGCTTTCGAGGGTTGTACGAGTCTTAACGAGGTGCGTCTGCCGGCTTCGCTCAAGGGCTTAGGTATGAGCAGCTTCGCCATGCTGACGACGCTGAAGAACGTCCATCTGATGGCTACCACGGCCCCCGAAGGACTGAACGGTTCGGACATCTGGAGCACCTCCGCGTTCATGGGTCTGAGCGAAGGCGAGGACGGCGCGACGCTCCATGTGGCACAAGGCTGCTACAGCGTCTATAACGTATCGCCGTGGATAGAGTGGTTCACCTCGGTTGTTGAGGACGGCGAGGCGGTGGATAACTTCGTGGCTTCCTATGTCTGCGACTTTACCACAGCGGCTTCCAAGCACTCCAACTACAACGACACATGGACCTATGACACCGACTGGAGCGTCTTCGGCGGTGCCAATAACAATGGTCAGTGGGCATACGCCAAGTTCGGCGGCAAGAGTGCGACGCTCGCCAATGCCAACCCTGTCTATGTAGTGAACAAATACGGTTTCGGACGCGAGATAAAGGCAATCCGCGTGACCTTCCCGTCCGGCTCGTTCTCCAAGTCCGGCATGAGCTGCAACGACTGGGGC
>CAKZZM010000089.1 GCA_937885465.1 uncultured Bacteroidales bacterium | reverse complement strand
TAGTGGAGAACGTCTCCGAACGTTCTGGTAGTGGAGAACGTCTCCGAACGTTCATCAGGAAAAAATGAGGGGGAAAAGTGAACGGAGAAATAAATGCAACAGCAATAAACCCTGCAAGATTTTTGCTTTTTTATTTGCATAGTTCAAAAAAAAGCAGTAACTTCGCATCCGCTTTTGAAATAAAAGGCATCGGGATGTAGTTCAGTCCGGTTAGAATGCCTGCTTTGGGAGCAGGAGGTCGTTGGTTCGAATCCAGTCATCCCGACAATAGTAGAGACTGCCGTTTTGACAGTCTCTTATTTAATCCCAATCGGTCATCATACCATTTTGCGAAAGAGAGACGGCATATAAGCCGCCTCTTTTTCTTCAACAGGCACTAAAGTCGAAAGTCAAAATAAAAAATAAAAAAATATGCTTGCAGAAGCGTATTTTTTTTTGTAACTTTGCAATGGGTGTATATACCAAAAGTCGAAAGTCCGGGCAGAGCCCTAAAGTAGAAAGTGGAAAGTAGAAAGTGGAAAGTAGAAAGTAGAAAGTAGAAAGTGGAAAGTGGAAAGTAATGGATAATATTTTTTTTCTTGGCATAGGAGGAATAGGGATGTCGGCTCTCGCCCGCTATTTTCACTTGCAAGGGAAATGTGTGGCAGGTTACGACCTCACGCCCTCACCCCTGATTAAGCGATTAGAAGAAGAAGGTATGTCGATTATATTCGACGATGACCCGAACGATATACCTGCCCATTTTAGAGATAAGAGCAATACTTTCGTGGTTCGCACTCCTGCTGTTCCGGCAGATAGCAAGTTACTTCTATGGTTTGAAAAGCAAGGCTTTGAAATACGCAAGCGTTCAGAGGTACTCGGCATGATAACTAACGATAAGAAAGCACTATGTGTGGCGGGTACTCATGGAAAGACCACTACAAGCACTATGCTTGCTCATCTTTTGCAAAGTGCGAAGATTGACGGGACAAATGCCTTTCTCGGTGGTATATCGATGAACTACGATACAAATATGCTTTTCTCTGCGGAGAGCGACCTTGTTGTGGTTGAGGCAGATGAGTATGACCGCAGTTTTCATTATTTGAAGCCTGAAATGGCCGTTATCACCTCCACCGATCCCGACCACCTTGACATATACGGCACCGCCGACAACTACCGCGAGGCCTTTTCTGTCTTTACATCGCTTATCCACCCTGACGGGGTCTTACTACGTAAAAAGGGCATAGTGCTCGAGAGCAGAACACAGAAAGGCGTGAGAGAATATACCTATAGTGCCGACAACACCGATGCCGACTTCTACGCAGACAATATCCGCACGACTGACGGAAATATATATTTTGATTTTCATGGAAAATATGGTGCTGACAAGGCTGATGCTGACTCATTAACTCCGGCGGGGACTACTGCTTACCCGTATGACATTCGCAATATACAGTTGGGCGTTCCGGTAGAGGTGAATATAGAAAATGCCGTTGCGGCAATAGCTATTGCCCGCCTTAATGGTGTATCAAGCGAAGATATAAAACATGGTATGGCTACTTTTCGAGGTACACTTCGCCGCTTCAACACTCTCCTTAAGACCGACCATATCACCCTTATTGACGACTACGCCCACCACCCTGATGAACTGCGCAACAGCATCACTTCCGTCAGAAAGCTGTACCCCGAAGCAGAACTGATTGGCGTTTTTCAACCGCACCTCTATTCTCGCACACGAGATTTCCACAAGCAGTTCGGCAATGCTCTCTCGCTGCTTGATCAGGTGATACTGCTGCCTATCTACCCCGCCCGCGAATTGCCGATAGACGGCGTTACTTCAGAACTTATATACAATGCCATAACAACAACTAACAAATATCTGTGCGAAAAGTCGGACTTAACAACACTTCTAAGCAATGCTGTTAAAGGGACAAGTAAAAAAGTGATATTAACGCTCGGCGCGGGCGACATTGACCGCATCCTGCCTCAGATAAAGCAAACCCTCAACTCATAATACAATTGCCGCACACTTATCACTCATAACTATTAGTTAAGAAAATGGAAAAATGGAAGAAAATAGCGATTTCAATATGCGCCGTACTTGTAGCGGGGTATACTATTTTCTGCCTATCATTCTTCTCGAATAAAAATCTCAACTCCAATTGCAAACGCATAGAAATAACCTTCTCAGACTCCGGCGTGCGGAAATTTGTCAGCGAGCCGGAAATGCTGCAATTTATTCAGCGAGCCGGTTTTCGTATTGAAGGTGAAACAATATCGCATAAACGATGCCACCAAATAGAACAGCAAGCACTACTCCACCCTATGATACGCACTGCGTGCTGCTATATGTCGCCGGATGGTACGATGCATCTTATTTTAAGTCAGCGCATCCCCGTGCTTAGAGTACTCGGAGCAGATAACTACTATGTAGATAGCGACAGGAAGATAATGCGAACAAGGAGCAGCACCGCTTCTTATGTCCCTATCGTTACGGGGAGAGTGCCGCAACATCTTGCGCAGGGAGAGTTATTCGACTTTGTGAGTTGGCTACGAAAAGATGACTTTTGGTCGGCACAAATAACCCAGATAAACGTCAACACCGCCAATAATATCGAACTGATACCTCGAGTAGGCAATAGTATCATATTAATGGGGAATATAGACGATTACGAAATAAAACTGAGCAAACTCAAGACCTTATACAACGACGGATTTTCTAAATTCGGTTGGAAGGAATATAGTTACATAGACCTTCGCTTCAAAGGACAAGTAGTGTGCAGATAAGAGTTGGGTTAAGAGATAATACAACAGCAAAAATTACGATGGCAAAGAAAAAAGATGAACAAACGGCAGATGGACTCCCACTGGTGGCAGTTGACATGGGTAGTTCGTCGTTCAAATTTGTAGCAGCAGAATTAACTGAAAGCAGTTATCCTTCTACTATAAGGATACTTGCGTCAGAGGTTTCTTCTAAATATTCCGGTGTTGTGAAGAAAGGTGTTATACAGAATACCAGCAATGCCAGTTATCGTTTGCGCGATTCACTGCGGCAATTAGGTAATCGAATGGGTAGAAAAGAAGAATTACCTACCGCCTTCACCTTATACGGAGGCAAGTCGTTACGCTGCGTGGATGTTGCAGTAAAGCGGTCACAAGGCACAATGATGCCCGTGTCGCAAAAGACAATAGACGGCATGAGAGAAGAATGTATCATCAAAGTAGGTACAAACGACAAGACTATTTGCGGCTTAGATGCTCATCTCTACTCTCTCACTCTTGACGATACCGAATATAGCACTTTGCCTTCTCCGGCTCCTAATGCCACTCGCCTGCAAGGCAGATTTTCCACCTTCTTCGGCAGTCTCGAACTGCGCGACCGCGTCCAAGGCAGTTTCGACAGAGCGGGCAAATCAATAGAGCAAGCCTTTGCCCGACCTGCTGCATTAGTAGAAGCCCTTGCCACAGAAGAGGACGAGATTTCCGGACTCGGCATCATCGATATGGGAGCACAAACGACAACCATTACTATCTATAAAAACGGCAGATATCTCTCTTGCAAGACTTTACCATTCGGTGGTGAAAATATAACAAACGACATAAGCGCACTCGGCATTAGCATCGAAAACGCAGAGAAACTGAAACTGCGCTATGGTAGTGCCATTGAACCAAAGCATAAAGATGACAAGACAATACGCATTAGAGCAGTGAAGGAAGACGAACAACCTGTACTCGTAAAAACATCCTTCCTCTCAAAGATAATAACCTCACGTCTCAATGAGATAATGCGTCCTATCCTACTTGAATTGAACGAGTGGGACGATCAGATAAGCAAAGTTTATCTGACGGGAGGAGCCTCTAAAATGGCGGATATAGTTGAATATGTGCAGTCCTTTACTGCCCTACCTGTCAGTTACGGGTCCCACGCCGATTGGCTTGCAGCAGGCACTGACATCGAGTGGCAAAGTCCGGAGTACTCCGCTCTCATCGGCTCACTGCTTCTCGGTGCGAAATACAGAGAGCAGCACCCGGGGAAGGCTCTCAACAAAACACCTATCGTAAAAAAGGGTATATTGGAAAGATTAGGAGATCTCTTCACTGCCCCGACCAACTAATAACATGTTTAACAATCGGCATTTTCGCCGATTTCTGACAACTCATAACCTACAAATATATGGACGACATTATTCCAATAGAGCCGGACATCCGCGAAAGTAGCCTGATAAAAGTACTTGGAGTGGGCGGCGGCGGCAACAACGCAGTAAATTTCCTGTATCGCGAAGGCGTACAGGATGTCAGTTTTCTCGTTTGCAACACAGATAGCCAAGCACTGAAGAAATCGCCTGTTCCCGCTAAGTTACAATTAGGGCCGGGCTGGGGCGCCGGCGGTGACCCAGAGAAAGCACGAGCATACGCACTCGATAGTCGCGACGAGATACGCAAAGCATTAGACGACGGGACACAGATGGTCTTCATCACCGCCGGTATGGGAGGTGGAACGGGAACAGGTGCATCACCCATAGTAGCCGAAGTGGCACAAGAAATGGGCATTCTCACCGTGGCAATAGTCACCATCCCCTTTGCCTTTGAAGGAAAGAAGACTATACGAAAAGCACTGCAAGGCGTGGCGGTTCTCGCCGAACATGTGGATGCCATACTCGTTATCAATAACGAGAAACTGCCGAAGATATACCCTGACTTCGATCTACCTAACGCCTTTCAGAAATCAGACGAAGTGGTCAGCAATGCGGCCAAAGCTATTGCGGAGATTATTACCGTTCCGGGATATATCAACACCGACTTCCAAGATGTATATAACACCCTCAAAAATGGCGGGATGGCAATCATGAATGTCGGCAAATCATCTAATCCCGAACAACGAATAACAGAGGCTATCAATGGCGCACTTAATTCTCCTCTTGTCAACACAACCGATGTGCACGGGGCTTCGCGCATCCTGCTTAACTTCTATTGCTCTACCGCTAACGCCATACGAATGCAGGAATTGGATCAAATAAACCGTTTCATCGACCAAGTAGGCGAAGATGTTGAGGTCAAATGGGGCGCATCATACGACGATGAACTCGGCGATGAAGTCAGGGTAACAGTAATAGCAACAGGCTATAGCGTGAGCAATATTCCGGGTATAGAAGAAGGTGAGGAAGTGAAAATAACAAGAGAACCGACTATAGTTGTAAAACCTACTATTGACGACTTTATGAAAGAGATGTACGAGGACACAACCACGAACACCTCACTACTACAACTTGAAAATCAAGAAGAAGAACAGCAAAAAGAGACATTGGAACCATTAAAAGAAACAAAAGAAGATATAAAAGAAGAAGTAATTGCTGCAGAGGAAGAGAACACTGAAGTTAACCTGCAACAAAATAAGCAAAACAGCGACGAACAAACTGAAACCTTAATCTTTGATCTTGACGATGAAGCAGAGGAAAAATACGATAAAATTCCTACATGGGTTCGGCAACAAAAAAATATTTAACTTTTTTAGCAAAAAATTTGGTGATATAAAAAAAAAGCAGTACCTTTGCAACCGCAATTCCGAGAGGAGAGATTTGTTTTCTTGGGTTTTCGCTTCTCATAAGCAACTTCGAAAATTGAAGATTTTTATGTTAGACATTGTTTTTTCCTTTCTCTCTCGAAATTGTTTGGTGCCTTAGCTCAGGTGGTAGAGCAATGGACTGAAAATCCATGTGTCCTTGGTTCAACTCCAAGAGGCACCACAAAAAGTTTAATTGCATAAATGACAAAACAACTTACTTTTAGGAAAGTAAGTTGTTTTTTATTGATATTGCAGTTCCCGTTTCAAGCACTTCGGCAACTACTTGTACTTTTTAGGACGGTTACGCAGCAATTTCTATTTCTATTTCAATTTCTATTTCAATTTTCTTTATCTTTATTTTCCCGCTGCGTCGGCAGTTAGACGGTAGCTCTGCTGCGTATTAATTTTCAATTTCTTTCAGTCTTTCGGCATTTTCCGCTATCTGCAAAGCATCTATCACACCTTGTATATCGCCGTTCATAAAAGCCGTCAGATTATAGATAGTATAACCTATGCGGTGGTCCGTTATTCTGCCTTGCGGATAGTTATACGTGCGTATCTTCGCCGAGCGGTCACCTGTTGATACCATTGTTTTTCTGCGAGCTGCAATATCGTCAATATATTTCTGATGCTCCTTATCGTAGATGTGTGTTCTCAATCGTGCTAAGGCACGCTCCTTGTTCTTAGGCTGATCTCGGGTCTCTGTACACTCAATAAGTATCTCTTCTGTTTCGCCGGTTACGGGGTTGCGCCACAAATAACGCAATCTCACACCTGACTCCACCTTATTAACATTTTGCCCGCCGGCACCCCCTGAACGGAAAGTATCCCACTTTATCTCACCTTCATTTATCTGCACATCGAACTCATCTGCTTCGGGTAGCACCGCTACCGTTGCAGCAGAGGTGTGTATGCGTCCTTGGGTCTCCGTTACCGGTACTCGCTGAACACGATGTACCCCCGACTCGTACTTGAGAGTGCCATACACACTCTCGCCGCTCACATTAAAGATAATCTCTTTATATCCTCCCACAGCACCCTCTGAACATGACGATACTGCGTATTTCCAACCTTTTATCTCAAAATATTTGGTGTACATCCTAAAAAGGTCGCCTGCGAATAGTGCTGCCTCATCACCTCCCGTGCCACCTCGTATCTCCATCACCACATCCTTGCTATCTTCCTTATCCTTAGGCAATAATTGCAACTTCAACTCTTGCTCTAACTTCGGTAACTCAGGCTCAAGTCGCTCAATCTCCTCTCTTGCCAACTCTTTCAGTTCCGCATCTTGCTCATTATAAAAGATTGATTTTGCCTCTTCTAATCCATTCAAGGTCGATTTATATTGTCGCGCGACTGAAAGCACCTTTTCTAAATCGTGATAATCACGATTCAGACGAACATAACGAGCCTGATCCGCTATTACAGACGGATCAGTAAGCAATAAACCCACCTCATGGAAACGAAGTTCCAAACCCTCTATTTTCTCAAGAATATCTATATTGTAAAAAAATGCAGATGCCCCTAAAATCTAAATACTATAGTTGATATATCGCGGCCAATAAAATTGTCCCGACATCTATACCGTAGCTACCCTTTATGTATCCGAAGGGCTTTTCAGTTTTGCGATAACAGTTTCGTTACCACGAACATGATCGCCGAAATCAACGAATATCTCACTATCAGCGGGGAGATACAAGTCCACCCTTGAACCGAATTTAATAAAACCAAAATGCTCGTTCCTATGCGATGCCATACCCTGCGAGGCGTATGTCACCACCCTTCTTGCCATTGCCCCCGCCACTTGCCTCAACATAACCTGCTGCTTAGATGGCGTTTCTATAACCACTAACGATCGCTCATTCTCAATACTCGATTTCGGAAGCCAAGCCGCCAGATGTCTGCCACTCTGATGTTCTGAGCGAAGAACGGTTCCTTCAATAGGATACCAATTCGCATGCACATTGAAAGGCGACATAAAAATACTGACTTGAATACGCTGATCATGGAAATGGTCACTTTCCACTACCGGCTCTATAACAACCACCCTACCGTCACAAGGCGAAATTACGAAATCAGGATTATCTACCTCCAACACTCTAACCGGATTACGGAAGAAATAGGTCATAAAGCAAAGCACTGCTGCCGAGAGAACGAGCACAACAGCAAAAGCCCAATGTGACCATAACAAATATACAATCACATTTATCACAAAAATCAGAAACGCTAATATCAATAGAAAGCGTCTTCCCTCTCTATGAATTTTCAATCTTCGTGTCATCTGACCACTTATCAAAAGGCATTTGCGCCAACATATCCGCTGCTTGATCTATACCATCTTGAACTTTCCTCCCCAACATCATTTTGAACATTGTCGGTATATTACTTTTAAGCGTCAGTTTCAGCCTTGTATCACCTTCCTTCACCTGCTTCATCTGAATCCATAAATTAGCTTGCACTACTGCCGAGTCAATTAGAAATTTCAGAGTATCATTCTCTTTCCTATCCACTAACCGAACCTGCACCTTCTGCCCAAGCCCGTCCACTTTAAATCTTATCGCATCCTCCTCTATCTCTATATCAGATATCTTATCTTCAGGAATAAGGTGCCTCACTCGCTCAATGTTCGACAGATTTCCAAGCGATTCATACACTACCTTAGCGGAAGATGAAGACGATGTTATTTTACTTTCGTATTTTTCTTCTGACATAATTATCACACTTAACTTGTCCGACTTTGGCGTGTACGCCGAGCTATATAACTTTTCACTTTTCCACTTTCCACTCGGCAGGATTACTCTGCCATTTAAGTAGTTCTTTCTCTCCATCTGCCGACAACTTACCATCCAAAGCAGCATTGCGAATCAAATTGCTGAAATTAGTTAATGCATAATGCTTCAGACCATTATCAGCTAAGCGCTTCTTGCCTTCTGCAAGATTATAGTCAAAAATAGCTACTAAGCCGATAACTTTTGACCCGTCGCGTTCAAGGATCTCTTGCACCCTCGTACACTTGCACCCAACGCTCAGTTGATCATCGATAATAACCACTTTTTGACGAGGTTTCAGTTCACCTTCTATACTATTCTCAAATCCATGATCCTTAGGCATAGGATTAACATACACGAACGGCAGTCCCAACTCCTCTGCCACCATTACTCCGACAGCAATTGCATTAGGTGCTACCGCCGCTATGACTTCTACATCTTGAAAATGCTCAAGAACAACGCGAGACATCTCCAGCTTCAACATGCAGCGACTGCGGGGATAAGACAGCAATTTTCTGCTATCAAAATATATAGGACATTGCCAACCGTTCGCCCATACGAATGGATTATTGGGCTGCAATTTAACCGCTTTCTGCTCTAATAAACGCTCCGATACAAACTCTTTTAATTCTTTCATCACTCTTTGTTGCTATATTAACTTTGAAAAACGGATGGAAAAACACATATTCCCGATTTTGCAAAATTACTGCTTTTTTTGGATTTTTACAACATTTTTTTTATGTTCTACAACATATATTTATTCTCATATTTTTCCACTCTCGCACGAGATATTCTAAGCATATCTTCCAAGCTCTTTATATCTTTCATCACCACTCCGAGTTTATAAGTGTCCTCCAGAGCTTTTTTCTCTGAATCAGACAAATAATAGGTATAAGTTGTGGCATTACCTTTTTTATTCGTTCCTTCAAGCACTACCCGCAGCCTATCGCCACAATGCATTGAAATAAAGTTTAATACACTTAACGCCTTATCCTCTTCCATCGTCAATATTGAATGGTAATCCCCGGCTTCAAACGAATGTAGCCTGCCGGCAGAGCGATACTGCTCATTTTGAGATTCTAAACAAACAGTGCTTTGCAGCAACATGGCTGAACCGCAGTAATAACTTTTCACTATTGTCTCGCGATTATCAGTTACATAGGCTTGCAAATAGCAACGGCTGCTATTACTGCCTGTTCGAAGAAGACGATGGACATATTTGCCGGCATCCTCATACTTCTCATTTTTCTCATAACTGAAACTTTTGAGCAACACATCTGATTCCTTGAGCAAAGGCTGCAAAAGAGAATCAGCATAGAGCATTGTTCTCTTTGCCTCCACATACTCCATAGAGTCTTCAAGCGATTTCGCAACTCGGCGAACATCAACACATTTCGGATAAGTATTATGAAGCGAATCCAACACTATTCGAGCAGACTGAAAATTTCCTTCCTCTGCCAATCTGTAACCCGTATCAAGCAACATCTTGGCTGACTGCTCCGACTTATCCACACATGCCGCCAAAGGCAACAATAATAATAAGAATAAATACTTACGCATAACATTTCATAATTTGCACAAAATTAGCAAAAATATATCATTTATCGGCTTCTGACATTTCAAAAACCTCATAAATGCAAAAAAAATCAAAAAAAAAAGTCAAATTGTTTGATGTATAAAAATAATTTACTACCTTTGCAGTGTAATTACCCGTTATGGGGCAGTTGTGCGTGTTATACAACAATCAATTAACAAAATAAAAAAATTATGAAAAAGAATTTATTCTTCTTAAGCATCATTGGTTTGGCACTCCTCTCTTCGTGCAAATCTCTTGAGGCTCCTGAACAAATCAGTTGCAATCCCAACCCGCTCACGGTGGTAGGCAACAATGTTAACGCAGAGATCACAGGTACTTTCCCTGCAAAGAAATTTATTAAGAAAGGTGTATTGGAAGTTACTCCCGTTCTGAAATTTGACGGTCAAGAGGTTCTTGGCGAGACTGTAACTTATGTAGGCGAGAAAGCCAAAGTTAACGGTACTATTGTTAACTACGCCAACGGCGGTACTTACAAGCAGACCTTCAAATGCGCATACAAGGACGAGATGGCTAAGTCAGAATTGTATCTCCGCTTCCACGCCACCAAAGGTAATAAGGTGTATGAGATACCTGACTATAAGGTAGCCGATGGTATCATAGCAACAGCAAAGCACGCTTCTGCTAAAGATAACAAAGGTGCCGTAACAGGTGACAAGTTCCAACGCATCATCAAAGAGATGCAGGAAGCTGACATTAAGTTCCTCATCCAGCAGGCTACTCTTCGCGATTCTGAGACAAAGTCAGAGTCTGTAAAGAATCTTCAAGCCGCCATCAAAGATGCTAACGATGCTGAAAACAAAGCTATCTCATCATTAGAGGTTAGCGGTTATGCTTCACCTGATGGTGGCGTATCGCTCAACGAAGATCTTGCTGAAAAGCGTCAGGCAGCTGCTCAGAAATATCTTGCTAACTCACTGAAGAAAGCTAAGATCAATGCTGATATTGAAAGCAGTGTTACCGCTGAGGACTGGGAAGGTTTCCAGAGACTGATGGAGAACTCTAACATTCAGGACAAAGACCTTGTTCTTCGCGTTCTCTCTATGTATAGTGATCCCGAGGAGCGCGAAGCTCAGATTAAGAACCTCTCTGCCGTATATAAGAACATCGCTGACGAGATTCTTCCTGAACTGCGCCGCAGCCGACTCATTCTCACCATCGACCTTATCGGTCGCTCTGACGACGAGATAGCAAGACTCGCAAAAGAAGATCCAAAGCAACTCTCCGTTGAAGAGCTCCTTTATGCTGCTACCCTCACCAACGACAAGGCCGAGAAACTGCGCATCTACAACAAGACTCAGGAACTTTACCCCGCTGACTTCCGTGCATATAACAACGCCGGTCTTATCTACTTCGAGCAGGGTGATGTTGCTTCCGCTCGCCGCGCATACGCTAAGGCACTGGACATCGTTCCTGCAAACCCGGACGTAAACTACAACGCCGGTGTTGCTGCCCTCGCTGACGGCGACCTTAAGAAAGCAGAAGAGCATCTTGGCAAAGCAGCAGGCACATCCGCAAACCTCGGTGCCGCAATGGGTACCTATTATACTATGAAGGGTGACTATGCTAAGGCTAAGAAATCATACGGTAACACCGCTTCTAACAACGCAGCCGTTCAGCAGATCCTTGACGAGGACTACGCCGGTGCTCGCAAGACTCTCGCCGCTGTTGCAGAGCCTAACGCTACCACCGCCTATCTGCAGGCTGTCGTTGCAGCACGCACTAACGACCGCGAGGGCGTTTACGCCGGTCTGCGCAGTGCCATTGCACAAGACGCTTCTATGAAGGCTAAAGCAGCAAAAGACATTGAGTTCGCTAAGTTCGCTGACGACCAAACTTTTGCAAACATTGTAAAATAATATAATCCGACGATTCACAAAAGCACTGCTTCGCTATGCGCGATATTATAAGGCACTGCCTGATCGTACATAGCGAAGCAATATTTTTATGACGCTCTGTTTCTGAGTAACTTGCCGTATATTATCGGGGATATTTGGTTTTGACAGCAGGTAGAACAGATATGTAAGCATGCCGAGCACTGCAGATGAAGCTCGTTAATCATGGTCTGTAATTTATAACTGGCAACAATACTTATGCTCTCGCTGCCTGATTGAAGTATAGTAGATCAGCCTTATTTCGGCACAAGGTGCTGAAACGAGACATCTCTCCGAGCCGAGTCTGTGGGCTGACGGGTAAAGAGGTGCGGAAATACACGGAATAGGCTTCTTTGGCTGCGCAAAGAAGATGACGGAGGGTGTCCTCCAAAAAGCAGATAAGGCAGCGGTTGGTGGCTCCGGTCTTGCCTCTGCACGAAAAGAAAGGCGGAGATAAGCATGTAGAAAGCGTATTGGTTCCTTGTTTGGACGGGGGTTCGACTCCCCCTATCTCCACAACAAACAGGGGCACATATACTAAAACAACAACCTACAAAAAGTGAATTGGAAAGAGTAAGTTGAAACGATATAAACAATTAAAAATAACTGAAATGAAATAACATCTCACA
>CAKZZM010000088.1 GCA_937885465.1 uncultured Bacteroidales bacterium | reverse complement strand
TTTCTCCCAACACGAAGCGCAATCTGTTCTCCTCATCCCACTCATGCAAACGACCGGAGTTTTGCTTATAACCGATCATCTGAGCGAGGTTTCCATCCCCATCCCAGAAAAACTCCAGTATCCCGACATTCGGATCATACATCGTACGAGGCTGATGGGTCTTATGCCGTTGATCATAACCGAAAAGTAAATCTGCGGAAAAAGGTTTTGCTTGTGTGGACTTGTTTCCCAATCTGCCGGAAGGAGAATAGCTAGCGTCAAACGTATATTGAAAATTGCCCACTCCGCCTGATTGAACGAGGCGATATTGTTCATCATATTGATAATGATTTTTATAGGAGCCACCCAAACCACCCATAACGTTCGGTGCGGATTGGTCAATGCCGGTGATATTACCGACAGGGTCATAAATGTAACGCAAATCTTGTAGCACCTCACCGGTCTGTAATTCTGTTTGCATATGACTCAGCCACTGACGCTGCGGGTCATAGTCATATTGCGTCCATACACCATTGCCATATAATTGACTGACCTTACGCCCCTGCTCGTCATATTGCCTGTCCCATAAATAGATATTCTGCTGTCCTTGTTTGAGTCCTGCCACGTTCTTCAGCAAGCCGCCCGTAGTATAACCATAGTGCACCACCTCGCCATCCGGATAGATGATATTACGCATACGACCGAAACTATCATATTTATACTGCGTCTTGAACATATAGGTTTGTTGCTATTATAGTTCCTTTTCAATTAAATGTATATCCATCTTTTTACACTCGTTTAGTATTTCATTCTCAAACGCATCTCGTCCGCATCGTGAACGTTTTAATACTATGAGTGCCATAAGTTACTTTATTTTTTGCATCCTTCATCGTAGCCGGACCAGCTGACTGGCTATCAGTTCTCCTTACTTAGGCTGTATAGTGGTTATATTGGATCATACAATCTATATCTGCCAAGGAAAATCGGCATCTACAGGTTGCCAATTTATTTGTAGACCTCATTCTTCCAATCATTTATGCATGTTGATGGGCACATACACATTAAAGTAGGTACTCATAATCATATTAATACTATCGGCTTTGCTTGCGCAACTATGTGTTTCATCAATAAAAGGTTTGACGATATGCGTATATTTTCCATTGCCGTCATTCCGATAAACTTTAGAATAAAACAAAATATCATTACTATATGTCAATGTGTCATGTTCTTTTCCCTTGACTAAATCAATCGCAATTTGGTTATTTCTAACGGAATAAAGACAGGTGTCGGATAAAGAAGATATAAACGGAGAGGATGCGGCTGCTCTGACCGATACAGAGTGTGTGCAAATAGAATCATTGACAAATTGAATACTCTCTTTTTTATGCATATCCCCAATGTAAGAAAACTGTTTTCCTATTATACTATCCAAATCAAGATGAACTTTCTTCTCATAATTCACTTTATAATTAATGTACTCATAAGAATTTGTAACTATCTCGAACACATCACCATTTCCTAATTCTTTTTTCCAATCAGGCTCTTTGAGCTGCTTGTCGCTTGCAAATAACACAAGTGGTTTTAGTCTGCTAAACCACAGTATATAAGTACCATAATTGACAATCGTATCATATTCGACATGATGGCAGCCATACTTATCAGCAAAAGTAGGATGTAATCCTCTTATAATACGAGCTCGTTCCTCAGAGGAAATACCTAATGGTAACGATATGCTAATATCTTGGCCTATTGGAGACTTGTAATTTGCGTAGCTCTTGAATTCCTGTTGTTTGATATTAAACCATTGGGGACATGTATTATAAATGAAATTTAGATTAGTATCTCCCGAACAGGCTTGGACATTCATTCTCTCTTTAATGTCATTTCTGTATAGAATAATATATCCATTGGCATTAGGATAGTATTTCCAGAAACATGTGTCTAAGGCTACTATAGAGTCCCTTTTATTGATATCGTATCGAGTATATATACAGATACTATTATTAATGAATGATAAGGATTCTCTTACTGGGGCGTAAGTCTCATAATGACAGGGGTCTGACAATGTAGTTGAAATGGATGCCATGTGTCCACACCCATAAATTAGCATAATAAGGAGTAATATGCAATATTTATTTAATGATTGTTCCATATCGTAATATTATAATCCCTTGGTGGGTATAACGGAGTAAATGACAAACCGTCAGCAATCGAATTTACAAATTCAGGGTTAATTTCGTAATAACTTGGATTTAAGACTACGGGTAATATAAGCCCATTTTCATATTCTTTCAAACCATTTACATATATGAAACCATCCCAGCCCCATTGTGCTTTATAGGCCTCTACTTCTTTCATTACGCCATAATTCTGTGGTTCTACTCCGATGTAGAACATTACTCCGCGCGCGACCTGTCCACCATGCCTTACTTCATGTGCCGTGAGTCCATCAAGTTTATCCAAATTAGAAGACATCACTACTATTTGATGCCCTCTGTCATTTATTCCTGCACAATAAGTATCCCCACCTTTATCACTGGAAACGGACTCGAAACGATATTCATGGCTTTTATCCTTCCTCATATCTTGAATATCTTTCCAAGTAGAATACAACTCTCTCATTTTGTTTCCATCACCTATAGCTGCATATATTTTCTTTGTAAACAATTCTGCCTCAATTTTTTGTGCAGTTTCTTCATTGACATCATCGAAATACCTTCCATCTGGATCAACAAACCGAATCGGATTCCATAGGGTATAAGCATAAGGTGAAATCTGTGGGTACTTGTCACTCAACGGATCAACGGACAGCCATGTTCCTGCGAGCCACCAGTACCTTGCTCCGAAGTAATCATACCCGGACTCCCAGTCTCTTTCTTTGCCTGTGAACTTGTACCGCTCATCATATTTAAATTGCATCTGATTCTCGATAAGTTCACCATAAGGAGCGTAGTGGATGTACTGGATAGGGCTTCCATAGGTGTCCGTTATCCAGTTAGCAGAGCCTAAGTGGTCGCTATGATAGAAATAGACTTCTTTCTCAGGACCATTATTCTGCTCGTTGATGGATATGGACTTGAGCAGTATATCCTGCGGATTCAGAATATCCACCATAACCAGTTCGGTGGGTTTGCACTGATAATCCAAATCCGAACTTGGTTTTCCTGATATGTCTTCTGTCTTTTCCGGTTGACTTACTATTTTTTGATAGAAGAACGGATCATAATTCTGATAATAGGAATAGAATGTTTTAACTATATTTTGGTCATGCTGTGAACTTAACTTGTCTATCGATGGTATCATATCGTCAAAACCGCCGGAGCCAATGACTGCAGCCAATCGTTCTGTACCTGCATAATAGTGCTTGGTATAACCTGTTTGGCTAATGACCATATACGGATTAGGATAGAGCACCGCATCATCAAAAATCGTTTCGCTTTTGTAGAACCGGAATTGACCTGTCCAAGATTGCTGATACCCGTCAGTTTATATACACGTTCCCCGTTGGCATCGTAGCCGTAGTACCCCGCATACTTTTCTCCCAACACGAAGCGCAATCTGTTCTCCTCATCCCACTCATGCAAACGACCTGAGTTCTGCTTACGACCGATCATCTGAGCGAGGTTACCATTCGCGTCCCAGAAGAACTCCAGTGTCCCGACATTCGGATCATACATCGTACGTGGCTGATGGGTCATGTGTTGCTGGTCATAACCGAATAATAAATCAGATTTTAGAGATTGAGCACTCGTAGATTTATTACCTAATCTCCCAGCAGGAGAGTAACCTGCTCTTAATGTATATGGAAAGTCCCCTCCGCCGTTTGATTGTTCAAGGCGGTACTGTTGGTCATATATATAGTGATTATCATACGGTCCTCCCAATTTAGTTCCTACGGGCGCTGAGGCGGATTGATCTATATCCATAATATTTCCGACAGGATCATAATTGTATTGCAAATTTTGCAAAGCATCACCTGAAGGCAATTCCGTGTACAGATGATTCAGCCACTGACGTTGCGGATCATAGGCATACGTGGTCCATACCCCGTTTCCGTTCTGTTGGAAGATTTTCCGCCCCTGCTCATCCTCCCTGACCATATCTTCTCTAATGCTTACCTCTACATCCTTACTAAAGTTTCCCACATCAGAGAATCAACAACTTATTATTTATTTTGTCGGCGAA
>CAKZZM010000087.1 GCA_937885465.1 uncultured Bacteroidales bacterium | reverse complement strand
TTGGAAAACAATATCTCCCATTTGATTGATTTTGAACAATGCGAAGTATTTGAAAACGTGCTTGTATCAAGTGTTATTTTAGGGGTTGAAAACACACAAAGAGCATCGGATAATAAATTCCTCTTCCATCGTTTTTACAAACTCAATAACAATGAGTTCAAGATAGAATTCCTTACCCGACAAGGTCACTTTGGCTTTTTTGCTCAAAACAATCTTGATGAACAAGAATGGTCGTTTGCCACAGGCGCAAAAGCCAAACTGAAAAAGAAACTGGAAGTCTTCCCTAAAGTAAAAGATATAGAGGGTGTTTCTGTTTATCGCGGCGTAACAACAGGCTATAATCCTGCGTTCATTATCTCTAATGAGCAATGCGACCAAGTAATTGCAGCAGACCCTAATAATGCGCATATTATTAAAAATTTACTGCAAGGAAGAAACATCCGAAAATGGTATTATAACGAGAGTGAAGAAAACCTACTATTCATACCTTGGCATTTTCCTTTAGACAAAAATAATATTTCTGGAGCATCTATTCAAGCAGAGGAAGCATTACAAGAACAATATCCATCTATATATCAGTGGTTACTTAAATACAAAACAGAATTGTCTAATAGGAATAAAGAAGAAACTGGAATTAGATTTGAGTGGTACGCACTACAAAGATGCGCAGCAAGTTATTACAAGGAATTTGAGAAATCAGAAAAGATTATATGGGGTTTAACGGCGGACAAGTGGGCATTTACGCTTGATACCGAGCAGCATTATTTGCCGAGTAATGGTTATATAATGACATCGGAGAATTTGCCCATTCGATATTTGTTGGGGTTACTTAATTCAAAAGTTCTTCATTATTATTTTGGTTATATTGGTGTTATGACAGCGGGCGGAGCATATACGCTTAAAGCGGCAACAATAGAATCTTTGCCTATTCCTCTTGCCCCTATTGCCCAACAGCAGCCGATTATTGATTTGGTGGATACCATTCTCAAAAAGAAGCAGCAGAACCCCCAAGCGGACACATTAACTGAGGAGAAGGAGATTGACCGCCTCGTATACGCTTTGTATAATCTAACGCCCGAAGAGATTGCTTTGATAGAGAAAGGCTAATACTTTATTTTGAAATAGTCTAATATCGCCTTGTACTCATCTTGTGCGGTAAGACAAGTATCGGTCAAGTAGCCGTTGGTCTGTCCCCAGTTCTGAATACCGTGGTAATAGAATAGGCGCAGGTCTTCTGTGATGATAAAGGGCACAATAGATGCTTGCAAGCATTGCCAGAAGAGCAACAACCGTCCTACACGCCCATTCCCGTCTTGGAAAGGATGAATGTGCTCAAACTGCACATGAAAGTCAAGGATATGCGCTAACTCGATGGACTTGTGCTGATGATACTCCGACAATAGTTCTTTCATGCGCTTGTGTACATCTTCCGGGAGAACGGTCTCTTCTCCTCCCACCTCATTGGCAAGGCGCTTGTAATCACCTACTGCAAACCATGACTTTTGGCTATCTGATGTGTTGGATTTGAGGATAAGATGCAGTTGTTTGATATGTGCTTCGGTGATTTTGTCCGTAGCATGATCAATGATATAATCCACACAGCGGAAATGGTTCACCGTCTCCAAGATATCATCAATACGCGTGTTTTCGGTGGTGATTCCGAGCGTATTGGTCTCAAAGATATAGCGCGTCTGCTCTTTGGTCAGACGACTGCCCTCGATATGGTTAGAGTTGTAAGTAAGGTCAATCTGCGTGCGATGGTAGATACCGCCCTTCAGTTTGGATTCTTTTTCCTCGCGCAGCCGCGTGAGTAACGGTGAAAGCTTGTTTTTGCCTTTGCGGGGCAATTCTGCATCAGCAGGTATATTCCACGTCTTTCCGGTCAGAAACGCGCCTTGTATCTTTCCGGCGGCACAATAATTGCGCACCGTGCGCTCACTGACACCATATTTTTGAGCGAATTGGGTAACAGAGATAAAATCCATATCGGCAAGTTTTAATCAAAATCCGCTGCAAAGATACTAAAATTTTCCGATACCGGCAAAAAATCACGATTTTTCTATCAATTTTATCTCATTTTCGTTCAAATCGTATAGTTTATATACCAATTGGTCGATGGCAGATTCCTCGGGGGTAGTGGAGAGTACTATTTTCTGCAACTGCGATGTGTAGCACGTTGCAGGTATGTTAGAGATTAAAGTTAGAGCCATAGCGTAATTTTTGATGCAAAATTACACTTGATTAGCCCCATTAGAAAAGACAAGAAAAACAATAAGGCGTCTCACGATGCCTTGTTGGGTGCGTGCAGTTACTGGGAGTTTGCACGCTGAGAAAATTTAATGACGTTTGCTTTTCGGGCGTAGTAGATTGCCCGCGGGTGTATTTACACCTTTTATTTGATTGCTGCCAGTTCTTCCTTGTGCAGCCGTTTGCGTTCCTTACGATTATGCTGCATGGTCATATAATAGCCAAATCCGGCTATGGAATTATGACCACCATATCCTTCCTGAAAGGTAACATCTGATAAGCGGTCTAACTCTGCATCTTCCTCACGACGAAGTTTAATCTCGCGCCACCAGAAACGGATGTCAGAAAGTAGTTTTTTTGTGTACTTGAACATAGATATATAAGTGTTGGTCAAAAATTATCAATATTATCCCAAAATTTTATTCTTCAGTTTCTTTGCAACACGAAAAGCTATAACCAAGCAGGTATTCAGCGTAATGGATATATATTTGTGCCGAATACCGATGTGCGCGAGGAGATTCCAGTAGTTAGAGTATTGATACAAGCGTGTATCTTTGAATAATGCACGTCGGCTTACACGGGCATCTACTCGCTCGTAGAATGAAACAATTTCCTTTCGATTAGGTAGTTTGAAAAGTCGTTTGAGCGACTTTGTAATGTTATGAATTGCGCCTTCTAACACGCCATCAGCGAATGGCTCAATCTCCTTATCTGTTCGTTTGCCTTGTGCTATATTTGAAATAGTGGAGAACGTCTCCGAACGTTTATCACTTTGGATGGTGGTATAAAGTGCCAACATCCGTGTGCCGAGCAGTAGATAATCCGACTGGTTTTTATGGGAAATGCTGTGCGTAGTAGAGCCATCGCGATAATAGACGATGTAGCCTGTTTTGGGTGAATATGCCATACGTTGTGCGTGGTAGAGATGTGCGGCAATAAAATCTGAATCCTCATAAAGGACGCCTTCTGCAAACGGATAATCTGACCTCTCCAAGAAGGCTTTGCTATAGATATACGCCACCGGACCGGAGCACCAATACGGATGCTTGTTCTGCATTTCGATACCTGAGAAAATCTGCTTGGGGGCAAATGAGAGATGTTCTTTCTTGCTTATTATTTGTCCCTGCTCATTGGCATTGACATAGTGGAATGCAGTCATATCGGTTTGCAGGTCCTTTGCCAAGCGGATGGCGGTAACTATCCCTTCTGCTACCGCATCATCACTATCCACAAAACATACATACTCGCCTTTGGCGACAGATACTCCTCTGTTCCGTGCTGCTCCCTGGCGGTTGTTGGTCGGTTGGCGGAGGAGGACAAGATTGTGAACTCCTTTCCCTTCAGGGAGAGGTCGGGAGTAGGCTTCCACAATCTCGACCGTATTGTCAGTGCTACAATCGTCAATGAAGATGACTTCAAACTCTTCCTGTTTGAGCGGTAGCGCGTAGATGTTATCCAAGCATCGTTTCACCGTGTACGCGGAGTTATAGGACGGTATGATAAAAGAAACTAACATAGTTGCTTGTTATATATATAGTTCGTGTTTGTTCAGTCAATTCGGTTTAGCGCATACATAACAAAAAAAGCGGTAAACCGCATATTGGATTTACCGCTTTATGATAAAGATTAGGGGTGGCTATTTTTGGCGGAATAGTATATAACACCCATTCATTCCGCCAAAAATAATTTATGAGTTCATTAAATCATCAAGTGTTATATTTTTGTTTATCAATCCGTTGTAATACATATTTCGCACAGCCTTTTGGTTTGAGATTAGCACGGTCTCAATAGTTCTGCGAGATTTAAAACTTTGCAATAACACATCCATACGATTAGAGAGCAGTTCTGCTTCTCGTTTAGAAAGGACATAGGGGCGATCTATGAATTTAATTTCACAAAGATCTACAACTTTATCACTACGTTCAATCACCATATCTATTTGTGCATTCTCCTTATATAGCGCGTATGTCTGTGTGCTGACTCCGGCTATACCCAAGGCATGTTTAATTTGCGGTATGTGTGCAAAGCAGAGCCTTTCAAAAGCAAGCCCACACCATGTCGCGTAAGCGGAAGTGAGCATTTGTTCGCGCCATACTATCTGCTTTTTCTTTTGTGTTGGCTGAAGGAATTGGAAATAGAATAATGAATAGAAATCTACAAGTTGGTATAACGCCTCTACATGCCCGTGTACAAAGTATTTGTTAACAAACCCGCACTCACACAAATCTTTCAGACGTCTTGTCAGGCTACCCCCGTCCAAGCGTTTTGTTTGGGTCAAAATCTCATTGCGCGTAAGTCCCATTTTCTTTTTGCTGAGTGCTTTGACAATCTCTACATACTCGTCTGAATGGGTGAAGAGCGAAGCATACAAGTGTTGGAATTCATCCGCCAATAAAGCATCCTCCGCACAAAACAGTCTGTCAATATTCTCTGCCAAACCACAGGTCTTGTCTAAAAGATTGAGATAATATGGTATTCCGCCCATCGTCATATAGCATTGTGCTTCTTTCGCAGCATCCCAACGGATACCTTTATGGCGCAGGAACAGATGTGTTTCGTGTAACGAGAACGGCAGAATACGCATCTTGGCGGTCAGCCGATTATGCAATCCGCCTTTGTTGTCTTCGATATTCTTAACCAACCACGAGGCTGCACTACCGCATACAATGAGCATGATATCCGGACGCGCACTTGCCCAATCATTCCAGAAATGCTCCAGTGCGCTCACGAGATTCGATTTAGGAGTATCCATCCAAGGCAGTTCATCCAAGAAAACCACTTTACGTTTCATCTTGGATTGCTCCAGTAATGTGCGTAATTGCTCGAATGCCTCAAACCAATCTGCCGGTGTGTTTTTAGCAAGGCGCTTGCTATAACGCGATAACGTACGTTGGAAATTGAGTAATTGCTCCTCACGTTTCTGTTTGGCAAGTCCTGTTATGGCAAAGCAAAAATCCTTGCCTAATGTTTCACGAACAAGAAATGTTTTTCCGACACGGCGTCTGCCATAAATCATAACAAACTCAGGGTTGCCGGAATCAAAAATCCGTTGCAACTCCGCTTGCTCGTGTTCTCTACCGATTATTTTCATACTAATAGAAATTTATTTTTGGCGGTAAAGATATAAAAAATATTTGATACCGCCAAAAATAATTCAATAAAAACGCCAACTTTTGTCAATTTTGACAGTTTATATGCCATCCTTTACTCTTTTACGGTAAATCCAATATGTCAAAGATCATAGTTTATCATAGGTGTAGCCTATGTATTATTCACTCAAACACCTCTTGACAGTGTGCGCGGAGTTATAGGACGGTATGATACAGAGACTAACATGTTATATCACTTAGTTTATTATTCTTAATAATGATTACATGATGGATTTAGAATCATTATCTACAAATTACTGAATGAATCTCCAACAAATTACTGAATGAACAACCGACATATCGCCAAACAAAAAATCCACAAATCGCCAAGTAAAAAATCTATATTTAGCAAAAAAATATTGAAAATTATTTGCATATATCATTTATTTTTACTACCTTTGCAGCAAATTTGAAAAACAAGTAATATGGAGTCAGGATTTAAATACAAGAAACGTGTTGTTGATGATGAGTTATCGCTGCAATTGGAAGCGGCGGGCATGGTTCTGGTTGAAGGTCCTAAATGGTGTGGTAAGACGACCACTTCATTGCAACAGGCTCAGAGTGTCATCTATCTTGATAATCCCCAAGAAGCCATTGAATATGCTCGCTTGGCAGAGATGGATGTTCAGCAACTTCTCAAGGGACAATCCCCCCGTTTATTGGATGAATGGCAAAATTTCCCTCAGTTATGGGATGCCTGTCGCTTTGTTGTTGACCGTAGTAATAAAGATGGGCTGTTTATTTTAACAGGTAGCACCCGTCTAAAGAAAAAAGGTCTCGTAAGTCACACAGGGACAGGAAGAGTCGGGCGAATCAAGATGCGTCCGATGTCGCTTTGGGAATCAGGCGAAAGCAGCGGAGAAGTATCATTGGGGCAATTATTCAATGGACCTTTTAAATCAGCATCTGCCATGCAAAGGAGCCTATCAGAAATATGTTATCTGGTATGCCGTGGTGGGTGGCCTAAAGCTATCGGCAAATCGGAACGAACCGCCCTTAAGCAAGCCTATAACTATGTGGATGCCCTTGTTACCACTGACATCAACGATGTAGATGATGTATATCGTAGCGAGGCTAACACACGCCGTCTATTACGCAGTTATGCGCGTCTGCAAGGTTCACAAGCGCCTATTTCAACCATCATAAAAGATATGAAGGCTAACGACGACAATACACTTAGTGACACTACGATTGCATCGTATTTAAATGCACTTCGTGCCCTGTTTGTCATTGAAGATATGGCGGCATGGAATCCAAACCTACGGAGCAAAGCTTCTATCCGCACATCAGACACACGCTATTTTGTTGATCCCAGTATTGCAGCCGCTGCATTAGGCATAGGACCTGCAGATCTTATGAAGGACATGAACACGTTGGGTTTCTTGTTCGAGACAATGGCGGTACGAGACCTGCGCGTATATGCTGAAGCTAATGACGGTCAGGTATTTCACTATCGTGACAGTAATAATCTGGAATGCGATACCATTATACATTTACGTAATGGTCACTATGCGTTAGTAGAAATCAAGCTTGGAGGTGAAACTCTCATCAATGAGGGAGCAAAGAACTTATTGCTCCTTGAAAAGAAGATTGATACATCCAAGATGAACGCACCTTCATTCAAAATGATTATTACTGCTGTTGGCCAATATGCTTATTGCCGTGAAGATGGTATATATGTCGTTCCGCTCACAAGCTTACGTCCATAAATAGAATCTAAATCCAATATGTCAAAGATCGTTTTGCACGGAGTTCATGCTCCGTGTTTTTTATTTCTCATTCAAACACCTCTTGACCGTGTGCGCGGAGTTGTAGGATGGTATGATAAAGGAGACTAACATGATACACTTTTTAAGTTGTGTTCTACAATCTCATAAAATGCCTTGCGCGAAAAATGTGCTGACATGGCAGCATATGCTTTAGTCGCTATTGCGTGGTTCATTTGCTCATCGCACAACAAAGAGACAGCTTTTTCTGCAAACGACTCATCGCTCCCTGCTATCATGATTTCTTTACCATCATCAAAATACTCCCTAAACCCACGCACTCCGTAAGTTGTTGTTACGCACGGACGCTTCATCCGCATCGCTTCCAAGACCTTGATATTCGTACCTGCTCCGCCGTATATTGGTACAACTACCATTCGCGCTTCTTGATACTCTTGCCGCAGGTCTTCTACGAAACCCATATATTGCACTCCATCCGTATTGCTCCATTTGTCCAAATAGGATTGCTGATTACACCCTCCGACTAAATGCAGTTCAACATTCGGAATCAATCTTCGGATTTCAGGGAATACTTTATCAATAAATCTGTCCACACCTTGCGCATTGGGACCATAACTCATATTACCGACAAACAACATACGAGGTGCAGTCATAGCATATTGTGCGAGCGGCAAATCGTATTCATAGAAAGGAATATTAGGCAGATAGGCAGAGTTACTATAAGTGGCCTGCTCGGGGTTGGCATAGAAAGTAAGTCTGCACGCTCGTTGTATTTTATCCACTACCTTTTCAATGCTTGCCGCGCGGTAGCGATGATATATTCTGTTGCGCCAAGTTCGTGAAGTGCGAGCTGCGGTACGTTCAACGTCACAGGGGTTGTCGTCTATATCAATCACAAGCCTGTCCGCATAATCATATAAACCGCTCATCATTGCTTCCGGTATGTACCTGCATACAATCAAATCATAGTGCTTTTGAGCAATCAATCCTTTGACAATATCTGCGCAACGCTTATTTTTAGGGAACATAGCGTACGGATTAAGCGGCATTAACATCCGTAGGAACTTCATCAGACGCCCTTCAGTGTGCGGGGCTTTTGGTGCTGAGTCGGAATATAATACGGTACAATCTTCCCGCGTGGATTGTACCCCATCCACAAACGTGATTATATCCACATGTCCCAATTGGACACAGGCTTCAAAGAGTAAGTTTGTGCGTTGTGTTGAGCCCCAGCCTGTGCCATCCAATGGATTAAATGACGGCGATACAAAGAGTATGTTCATGTGCTTATTTGTTAAATTTAAGGTTTTGCTTACACCAATACCATAACTTTGCAAAACAATAACCTATCAGAACCGGCATTTTGAAATGACTTTGAATGCCAATTTGAGAAGCTTTGCCTTGGGGTAAATAATGACAACGTATATATTTGTATTGAGAGTAGAATGGCATATTTGAAGAAAGTGCAAGACCAATATACATTGTTACTTAGAAGTCAACCACCTTTGAATACAATTCATCATTATCGTATGGATGTAATATTATGTATTGAATTGTATCAAAATATGACTTTGCTTTCATTCCGTTAGTGAGGTTATTTGTATTGGCGATAGACCCACCACGCGAGCGATAAAAATACGAATATGAATGTTGAATGGCTATTGAATCAATACGACTCATCACTTTATATGTCCACAATTCATCCTCGTGCAGTTGTCCTTCTAAGAAAGTAATATCATTATTCTTTAGGAATGAACGCCTGCATAATTTGTTCCATGCCATGACATACAACTGCCTGTTTGCATAGTAAGTAAAGATGGATTTATTGCCATTTATTTCATTTTCTACGACAAAAAAGTACTGCAAATTAGTGTTATCTCCGAATGGTTGAATGTCGCCTAAAACCATATCATACTCTTTCTGTTTCAATGGCTCTGCCAAAACCTCTATGCAATCATCGGAGATATAATCGTCCGAATCAAGGTAGTAGATATATTCGCCTATGGCGGCATCGGTTCCGGTATTGCGAGCAGCAGAGAGACCGCGATTGTGGTCGTGATGGAGAATCTTGAACTCGAATTTGCTTTCGGTAGTTTGCTCTTTGCTTTTGGCGGAATTGTAATCGGCAATCAGTTGCTCGGCAATAGCGATACTATCATCCGTTCCGCAGTCATCCACAAGGATGCACTCTATTGCTCCTTGGTATGTCTGCCGCATCACCGATTGCAGGCACTCAGTGATATATTCCGCCACGTTATAGACGGGAATAATGATGGATATGTTGTATTGATGCATGTTCTATATTGTTGTTATATTTGTTTATTCGTTGTGCTTACTCTCAAGCAGAGACATCATGTAATTCGATATATAAACAAATTAAAAATACCGGTATATTTTCCATTAACTCATATTTTTGGTGGCTTTTTGGAAAGTTTAATTCTAATTTTGCATTATTTTATCCATTTTCTGTCTTTATATTTGCACATTTTGGAAATAATTTGTATCTTTGCACCGAATTTCAAATAAATATTCAAATTGTAAATACCTTTATGTTAATCGGTCGAGAAAAACAGCAGCAAGAATTATTATCTTTGCTACAAAGCGACGAGTCACAGTTTTGTGCCGTGTATGGTAGACGGCGTGTGGGAAAGACCTACTTGGTTAAGCAAACCTTTCAAGGTCAATTCGCTTTTCTGCATTCCGGTGTTGCTAACGCAGATATGAATGACCAGTTGGAGGAATTCCGTTTGTCATTGCTGAACGCAGGAATGAAGCGTGTCCCAAAGTTAAAATCTTGGTCATTAGCGTTCTTTCATTTAGAGCAACATTTGGCTACTCTTCCACAAACGAAAAAGATTGTTTTCGTTGATGAGATGCCTTGGATGGATACTCCCAAAAGCCGCTTTGTGAGTGCATTAGAGCATTTCTGGAATGGATGGGCAAATATGCGGAGCGATATAATATTGATAGTATGCGGCAGTGCTACATCGTGGATAATTGGGAATATTGTTCGCAACTATGGGGGACTGCATAACCGACTGACAAGACAAATATATCTCAGACCTTTTACGCTAAAAGAGTGTGAACAATATGCCCAGAAGCGAGCGCTACGAATGCCTCGCAAGAGCATACTTGAGACCTATATGGTGTTAGGGGGAATACCCTACTACTGGAGTCTTCTCAAACAGGGCATGTCATGGACGCAAAATATTGATCAACTGTTTTTTGCAGAAAGAGGAGAATTACGCAATGAATTCGATGCGCTCTACGCCTCTCTGTTTCGCTCTCCACAACCATATATCGATATTGTCACAGCACTCGGGAGCAAGAAAGCGGGAATGACCAGAGAAGAATTAGATGCTGCCATTAAAAACAATCTTGGAGGCAAATTAGCGGATAAGTTAGAAGAATTGGAGCAATGTGATTTTATCCGTTCGTATAATGCCTTGGGTAAAAAGAAGAGAGATACTATTTATCAACTCATAGATAATTTCACATTATTCTATTTCAAGTTTTTAGCTAACCACTCCATAGATGATGAGAATTTCTGGAGTATATCTATCGGCAAACCTCAATATAATGCTTGGAGCGGATTAGCCTTTGAACGAGTGTGCATGCAGCATAGCGCACAAATTCGCCGAGCATTGGGTATCGCCGGTATTTCTGCCGGAATATATTCATGGACATATCGTGCTCAAAATGAACATGAACATGGCGTTCAGATTGATTTGCTCATTAATCGGAGTGACGATGTGATTAATGTCTGCGAGATGAAATTCTCGAAAGGCAAATATGAGATTACTGCAGATGAGTTTGACAAACTACAAGATAAGGTATCTGTATTTCAAAACAAATCAAAGACGAGAAAAGGCATACATATAGTTATGATTACCTCCTATGGCTTGTCGCCTAACGCATATTCATACGATATACCGATTCAGTTGACGATGGATGACTTGTTTGTTTAGTCGTTTCTATCGAATTACATGATGTCAAAGAGCACTTTGCGGAATAACCTCCGCGAGGTGTTTTTTTTATTCCGCCACGTTATAGACGGGGATAACGATGGATATTTTAGGTTGTTTTGTTATAATTACATTTTTTCACATTTGGACATACTTGACAATAACTGTCCACTTTTGCAGGCTGGTACAAATTTGTCATTTTTTATTTGCATATTTCAATTAAAAGCAGTACTTTTGCGGATAGAAACGTGAGAAATATTATATCTAAATATATTGGAATTGTGATTTTTTTAAATGTATTATCTGTCGGAATCGTGTGAATTATATATGAAAAGAAAGATTTACAATGAGTTATTACGCTGGAAAATAGAGCGTCATGGTAAAGTAGCCGTTATGATAGATGGAGCCAGACGAATCGGCAAGAGTTATATTGCAGAAGAATTTGCCAAAAACGAATACCGCTCATACATTCTCGTGGATTTCAACAATGCGAATAAGCAACTGTAGTTTCCTGATTTTGGTTGACTACCTATGTGTCTAAACCCTACAGAAAGTT
>CAKZZM010000086.1 GCA_937885465.1 uncultured Bacteroidales bacterium | reverse complement strand
TGGTCGCGATACTGACGATATGCAGATATGAAAGCGGACTCTGCCCCGTCGAAGTAGTGGAAGATGCCGTCGTGTAGCGGCATAGCTGCACGTAGGATAGTGCCGATAACCACTTTGTCTGCAGGTACTGAAACAATAGTCTTGGCGAGAGGTGTCTCTATCTCGATAGATTTATAATCAAGAGTGCGGCTTATCTCGTATGCCATAACCTCACCTATTCGCTCAATGTTCCTACGAAAGCGCATGGAGTCGCTTTGGATATACCTGTCACGCAATTCCATGAGAAACCGATTGACAATAGAGTTTTGTTCTGATAGTTGAATGACTTTCATAAAATAGATATTACTTTGATGCTTTTGCTGACTTTTGAGCGGTCTTCACAATCTCAATATTTGTTTTGTTTTGAGCGATGATATTTTTCAAACGCGTCTCTTTGTCGGTCAGTTCAATCAGAAAATCGTTGAGCATGGTGAAAGTGCCGTTTAGTTCTGTATTGGAACTTTTGGTTAGTTCGTCAAGGAGCGATTTGATATATTTCATCTCTGTCTTATATTGCTCTTGTTGCCGGTCTAAACGGGCAGAGTGGTCTTTAACAGACGAGCCGTCGGTGCTGTTCATTCGGCGAACGATATCCATCTGCTTCTGAACATCCTTAATCAGACTTTCGTAAACCTTCAAATCTTTCTCGTAATTCTTTTGTGTTGAAGCGAGTTGCTTCTTGCGAGTCTTGTAGGAGTCGGTCATTGAAGAATAGAGATTCTTCTCGTATTTAAGGTTTTTCGAGCAGTTGTCAATCTCGTTTTTCTCATCGTTGAGGTCTTTGAGCAGTGCGTTCAGTTCTGCGGCATATTGTGTTTCGCTGACGGCGGAGTCGCGAAGAATCTGCAAGTTAAACTGCTTGCAAACCACATTGACGGGGGTTACATAACGATAATTCTGCTGCGCTTGAGCAGAGGTAAATAGTGAGGCAGCAAATAATGCTGCGAAAAGTAATGATTTTTTCATTGTATATTTAAATTTTAATTTTCATTTCACACTACTCTTGCAGATTTTGAGAAGTGTTCAATAAGTTGTTGTGAATAAGTGCGTGTTACGGGTATCTTGGGCAGGTCTTCGCGGTCGAAATCGACGACAAGTCCGTCCTCGTGCCGCTTTACCATCTTAACCTGCAGAAGGGCTACTATATATGAGCGATGGCAGCGTATAAGTCCTTTGCCGTTGAACTCGCTCTCTATGTCGCGGAGGGTTTTGCGGAAGATGAAATGCTGTATCTTGCCGGAATTGAGATAATGCAGTTTGACATAGTTGTCGGCAGACTCAATGTAGTATAGTGCTTCCGGCCGGATAGATAGTTTAAGTTCGCCTTTGTCGTCATAGAAGTTGTACATCCCTTCCGTCGCTATTTTATCCTTATTCCCGTTTTCTGATATGCCGTGCTTAACAAGAAGCCTGTTTTGCTCTTGTATAATGAGCGCCTGCATAAGTATGGTGTAAGGAATAAGTAAAATGAATGCAGTATAAATAACTGCATCGCCGAACATCGACAGAATGTTATAGTCCAAAAATCTCTCAGTCGGCAAAACAAAATAAGGGAAGATGGTATAGATGACAGCCATAGCGAGAATCTCTGCCACGACCCATGCACCGTATTCGAAATAATTGAGTTGGTGATTTTTGGCGTAGTAGTACATTCCCGTGCGTGATAATGCTATAACGAGCATCGCAACGAGAACTGCCAATGTGGCGAATAAGAAATATTGCAAATCGGTTACACCTGCTATCCATGTGCGAGAATTGAAGGGCTGATAGATGATAATAAACAATTCCGCCCACAAGGCCGTCCATAAGCACAGCCTTACAACATTCTGCTTTGTGTAGATATATTTCGGAATAGTAGGTTGCATAAATTTTACAAAATTACAAAATTTATTTTAGTTAAGAAAAATCTTTTTTGATAATTCGCAAAATTATGTTAACTTTGCAGCTGTTTAGTAGTGAAGCACTCCTATGCTTCACGCGAGGCACAGGAGTGCCTCGATACTAGAGAGACGCTAAAGAATAGCGTCTCTACCGTTGAACGTTTGGAGACGTTCTCCACAAAAACAGCAAATAACAATTTTTTATATAGAAGTGCATTTATCATAATTTCTTAATATGGATAAGTTTGTATATTCCGAGCCGGTGGTTGAGTTTATGACTGTGGCTGTTCAGACTTGCGTCTATCTTGAGCAGCAGATGGAGCATGACAGCTATGAGAAGATGATGGGTACACTATTGAGGTTACTGCCGGTTTTGTATGTAAAGACCTTGCTCGTGCCGGAGGTGCCTGTCTCGGTGGATTTGCCGATTGCGACGGGTAATGACGATTTCTTGCAGGCATATTGTAGCGAAGAGGATTACAATAACATTCTTATTGCAGTGAACAGAAAATTAGGTAATGATGATGCTTATATCTCCCTGCCTGTTGAAGGCGGCAGATATGATGATATAGCCGAGAGCCGCTCTATATCAGAGGATATTGCTGATATCTATCAGGCACTGAAAGATATGGCATCTAATTATCAAACGCATAACGAGCAAGTTATGCATGAAGCAATATCGGAATGTATTGACTCTTTTCGTTATTATTGGGGCAGGCGACTATTAGATGCCGTTCACGCATTGCATGTGCTTGAATATGATATTGTGAGTTGAGATGGTGATGGAGGCGATACATATATCCAAAGAAGAGATAAACGCGATGCCTGTTGTGCGCTTTGAGGGGCAGACGGTAGTCGTGACGGAGCAAGAGCAAGTGGAGGAAGCAGTGGAATATCTTAATGCTCAGAAGATTGTAGGTGTTGACACCGAGTCGCGCCCTGCTTTTCACAAAGGTGAGCGTTTCCCCGTGTCATTAGTACAGATAGCAACGGAGGAGAAGTGTTTTCTCTTCCGTTTGCGCGTATTAGGTATGCCGGATGCGTTAGTTAGTGTCTTTACTAATCCTAACATTACCAAAGTCGGGTTGGCATTCAAAGATGATATTGAGGGTCTGCGTAGGTTGCGGCGGTTCAAGCCGCAAGGATGCGTCGATGTGCAGAGTATGGTGAACAACTATGGTATTTTCGAACTCGGACTGCAAAAATTGTTTGCTATCCTTTATGGTAAGAAGATTTCCAAGTCTCAGCAACTTACCAATTGGGACAACGCCGTTCTGACACCTGACCAAGCCCGCTATGCTTCGACCGATGCGTGGGCTACGCTGCTCATTTACAACAAACTGCTCTCAATGGAACGCTTGCCGGCGAAAATGGTAGAAGAAATGAAGAAGGCTGAACACGTGCGTCTCTTGGATCACCAAAGGCAAGTGCAGGAAGAGAAGGGAACCGGAATAGATGATAAGAAAAACTAAAAGAACTTTCAACTTTCAACCATAATGTGTGAGGTAATATTAAAGAAGGGTAAAGAGGAGTCGCTATTGCGGTTTCATCCGTGGGTGTTCTCCGGTGCTATAGAGAAGGTAGTGCTTGCTAAAGATTACCCGTATCCGGCTCCGGAGGAGGGTAGTGTTGTCGTGGTGAAGAGCCATGAGGGCGAAGTGTTAGGCTACGGGCATTGGCAGATAGGCAGCATCGCCGTCAGAATGCTCGAAATAAATATGGGCATGCACTTGACATCGGGCGCAGAAAACGAAGATTATCATTCGCCAAAAGTAGTAATGAACGTCTCCGAACGTTCGGAGACGTTCCCCACTATCGAGCGTTCAAAGATAGACCTGCGTAAACTATATTTAAACCGTCTTGAAATGGCGTTTAAAGTTAGAAAAGCGGCAGGGCTTTTGAGACAAGATAATAATACCTATCGCCTTGTGCACGGTGAGGGTGATTTCCTTCCGGGCTTGATAGTGGATATATATGGCAACACTGCCGTTGTGCAAGCACATTCCGTCGGAATGCACAAAGATAGAAATATTATTGCAGAATTGCTCCCCTCTATCGTTCCAAATGTGAAGAATGTATATTACAAGTCGGAAACGACATTACCTTTCAAAGCACAAATCCCGGAAGAGGAGAAGAAGGAACAGTATCTGCTATATTCAGAGCAGTCCGTTCCCTCGCAAGTGGCGATAGAGAACGGGCTGCACTTTAATATTGATTGGATAGAAGGTCAGAAGACGGGGTTCTTTGTCGATCAGCGTGACAATAGAGCACTTGTTGAGAGTTATGCTAAAGGCAGAAGAGTGCTGAATATGTGTTGTTACACGGGTGGGTTCTCCGTGTATGCTATGCGTGGTGGCGCAACATTAGTACATTCGGTTGATGTTTCTGCAAAAGCTGTCAAACTTGCGGAGGAAAATGTAAGACTTAACTTCCCTGATTGCACAAACCACCAGGGTTTTGCCGATGATGCCTTTCACTTTCTTGATAGTCTGACTGACCCAAATAGTGGAGAACGTCTCCGAACGTTCAATAGTGGAGAACGTCTCCGAACGTTCGGAGACGTTCTCCACTACCAGAACGCTCGGAGGCGTTCTCCACTAAGAACGTTCGAAAGTACTTACGATCTTATTATCCTTGACCCGCCTGCCTTTGCAAAGCATCGCGATGCTGTTCGCAATGCTTTGCAGGGGTATAAACGGCTAAATGCAAAGGCAATAGAGAAGATTGCCTCGGGCGGGCTGCTTTTTACTTTCTCTTGCTCACAGGCGGTGGATAAAGAGCAGTTTCGCCTTGCCGTATTCTCTGCTGCTGCTATGACGGGGCGTAAAGTGAGAATACTGCACCAATTGCATCAGCCGGCAGACCATCCCGTCAATATCTACCACCCTGAAGGTGAATATCTCAAAGGCTTAGTGCTGCAAGTGGAGTAAGAGAAGCGGGAGGAACATCGGGCTACTCTTCACTTGTTATCGGTATAATCTCGACTCGGCGGTCTTTGCTGAGTTGGTGTTCGTAGTTATAACGATACGGTTCTTCGCTGCCGAGGCTCTTTATCTCCATCTGTTCACGCTTAACGCCGAGTTGCTCTAATTGCAAAGCTACGGCTTTGGCGCGGCGTAGGGCAAGGCGTTTGTTATATGCCGGTTTGCCTAACTTGCAAGCATGTCCGTTGATATGAATACGCTGATTGGGGTGGCTCTTCAGCACGTCAGCGATGCGAATGAGCACATCCGACGGCTCGAGGATAGGTACGGTATCGTCAAGGTTGAAATAGATGACGGCATCGTGCAGAACATCATCGAGTTGCTGCGCGGCACTGACAGTATCTTTGACGGTGATATATATTGTGTCGTGAACAACGCTGTCGGTACAGAGTGGTATGCCGTATTCTTCTGCTATTTGCTGTATCTGCTGCATTGCCAATTCTTTTGGTGTCGGCTCGACATATACATATTCTACCACTGTGTCGGGCGTTGTGGGCACAAAAGTATCTACGGTATAAGTAGGAATCCACACCATGCTTGCTGCTTCTTGTGCGGCGCGCATCGCTTCTCTCCTCGCTTCTCTTTCTGCTTCTCTTTGCGCTTCGCGCTCTGCGCGGCGGGCTATACGCTGTTCGCGCTTATATTGACGCTGAGCATCGGTCATGCCGGCATTGATATGTAAACCTAATTTCAAGCCTAATGTCCAAGGGTGCAATTCCTGTACCTCATTCGTCTCTAATACGCCATCGTAGAAGACAGACTTGCCGTTATATGCAAACGGATCGGGGTATTCGCCATACAAAACGGCATCAGAGAAACCGAGCGGAGAGGTGCTTTGCTTATACATAATATTATTGAAGTAATAATCGGCAAAGAGTGATAGCGATATCTCAAAATTGCGGTTCACATTGAATAGCGCACCGAACTCGAGCATACCCGCGATATTAGGAACCTGTAATCCGGCGGATTGACCGTCTTTTGCCTGCACCTGCCAATTTTCCAAAACGTTAGGAATATCTCCCATTGTCAGATCCCAATGCTCGTAATAAACAGAGTTGTCGAAATATCCGTTGCTTAGCAATTTATATCTTTGACCGAACGGCAAACCTACCCGCACTCCTGCCGTAGCAAGCAGTCCGACCCTGCGAGGTATATATCTGAACTTCAAGGCAAAAGGAACCTCAAACATGTATGTTCTCTGCCGTTCGGCAAGATTAACGGGCATTGAGGTGAGGTCATATTGTTGACCTTGATAATCGATGCCTGTCAGTTGCCACGGGCTGTTTATCAGGGATGTGTTTGTATATGAGGTAAGTGACAAGCCTGTACCGATACCCATCCAAGGCACGAAGTACCAGTTAAAATCTATTCCTGCCTGCCATGTCGGCATGCCGAGAGTGTTCTCTACATGAGTCGGTTTGAATCCGCTGAAAGCACCGGTGAACTCATACCTGCCCATACCTATCCCGCCGTAAATCTCCATATTAAAACCCTGCTTGATGCGCAACTCTGCATCAGATGCCTGCTGAACAGAGTCGGGATAATAGGTTCGTGCCGAGGCGAATGAACAAAAGACGAAAGCGCTAATTAAGCACAAAGAGCGCAGTGTAATATATGATTTTATGTTGTTTTTCATTGTCGTGCCCTCCTTATCTCACAATTAGTTTTTCGGTATTAACTGAGCCGTCGCCATCGGTGATCTTCACGTAGTAGAGTCCGGCTTGACGCGGTGCACTGACCGTCGCTTGCGTGTCGATATTTTGTATCTGCATCACACATTCGCCGGTACTATTGAATATCTCGGCTCGTCCGTCGGTCGCCTTTATTGTTACAGACTCACCCGATGCAACGGGTATAGGATATACCCTTGAAGCAGGGGCATTGTAGTAGTCTTCCTCCGGCATCAAGACGGAGCAGGAACGATAGGTATTGCCGTTGTCTGCCTTCATCATCACGTAGTATGTACCATATAGATAGACGCCATTTTCGTGGTAATACTGGTCTGTTGCGCCGTCAACCGCTATGCCGTTCTTATACCACTGGTATCCGGTAAAGTGCAGTTTAGGATCGGGCAACTCGCCATTATCGGGATTATTATCGACGAAGAGCACCTTGCTGAATTTGCTATGTACATAGCCGCTTATGCTTACTGTGAAGTCGATACGCGAAGCCGTGCTGAAGCATATATTGGCAGCGTTTGTGAGGTCTCCGCCTGAATTACCGAGTTGCACGAACAGGTAGCAGTCGCCTTCGCCTATCATCGGTACGTTGCGGATAATGATAGTACCGGCATTTGTTATTGCACCTATGGAGTCGCTTCTGCCCATGTATTTAGCAAGGTCAGGCGAATAGGTGACATGGAAGACATCGGCATCTTCGCCTGCTTCGAATGAGAAAATTATCGTTCCGTTGCTCTGGCACAAGTCTGCCGTTGCATCGGTATAAACGACGGGTATATCCACGAAATGAATAGTATAGACGGTGTCTGAGGGGCATCCGCTCGGGGCGTAATCATCGGTGAAAGTGTGTGACTCGCCGTCGGCAGTAAACTTGTGAGAGAACGCGTTACCATTTGAGTCGTACCATGTCAAGGTATAAGGCTTCTCTTCTACGCAGACGGTTAATTGGCGAGTGCCGTATCCGCGCCAATCGTATGTGAGTATCACCTCACCATCTGAGCGAACCCAATCGCAGTCGCCTTGTCGCACCTCGCGAACCACAGTGATGGGTGAGGAGCTTACGGCAATTTCTTTATCTATCTTGTAACTCAAATTAGCACTGCTACCAACTTCACTGCTGTATCCGTGTTGGTCAGTCATTATCCAACGGTATTGCAGTTTCCCGTCGCCGGAAGCACTTGCCGTTTCCTTGATTGTGATAGTTATATTGTCTTCGGATATGTCGAAGCACTCTTTTTGCCGTTTTTCGTCAGGAATTTTACCTGCGTTCAACTCCTTCATTATATAAATCTGCTGGCTAAACTGACTGCGTATGAGTGTGGTGTGAGAAGTATTGTCTTGGGCAGAGCGGACAAAGGTGTAGGTGTTACCTGCAGACAGGCTTACGCTTGAGAGCGACAGGTCTTTTGCCGTAGCACCGCTGATAGGCGTTGCCGTACTGCCCGACACAGTGTACCATTGGTAGGTGTATTTGCCGCTACCTCCCGTTGGTGTGGAGCCGCTAATAGTGTGCGATTTAGCATCGTTGACCGTACAGAAAGTAAGCGATGCCTGATCAATGATAAGATAGCCGGGGTCAAAGGCATCATATACGACAACGGTATAGGTGCCGTCAGCCTGCTCACTGAAGCACTCGCCGTCTTTATCTTGGCGGGTGAAGACATATACGCCAGATGAGGTTATCGTGTAGGAAGAAAGAGCCGCATTAGTGGCACCACTGATTGCGGTGCCGTCCACGCTCCATGAGTAACTGATATTACCATCGCCTCCGGTGGCAGCCGCTACACTTGCTACATTTACAGTGACGGAGCCTTTGGAGAGATAGACGGTGTCGGTTACATTCTGTATGGAACCTTTATTGAAAGGTGCTGAAACCTTTACTACGAAACTATCCACGCTCTGCGTCATAGTTGTGAAGCGGGTGTCGTCCTCGGCGTAGCGATAGAAGGTATAGGTGTTGCCTGCTGCAATATTGACACTTGACAGTGGCAGGTTTTGGCTCGTGGCACCGCTAATAAGTACCTTTGCGCCACCGTTGGTGCTAAAGCGCCACTCGTAGTTATACGTTCCCGTTCCGCCTGTTGCTGCGGTAGCCTTAACGGTGTAAGCCTGAGCATCGGAGAGAGAACAGAAAGTCTTGTCGTTTTTGCCGCCGTCCTTGCTTACCGTTCCGGGGTTGAAGGCATCGAAGACAACGAAGGTGTATTCGCCTTCCGACTGCTCCTTAGAGCATTTGCCGTCTTTGGCAATGCGAGTGAAGGTATAGGTGCCCTTTTTGCTGATGTTATAATTAACAAGAGCTGCGTCTGTTTGTGATGAAATATTACTGTTGTTGAGCTGCCAACTATAACTTATCTGTTCGTCTCCGCCGCTTGCTGCGGTAATACTTGAGATATTTGCAGTATAAGGTATAGTATTCAAGTAAATAGTATCTTTGCCTGACTGTATCTCTCCCTTCTCGAATTTCGGATATACTATATACTCGAACGAACCGCTATTGGGCATCCAGTCTTTTACGCAGCCGTCATCGTGCACGAAACTGCGCATGAAGAAGGTGCCGGCAGTATCTGTACGAACAGCAGCAGTGCTGAACCAACTAAGATATTCGGCTTCTGTGCACTCTGTTCTAACAGTGTCAATTACTATCGTGTCCCCGCCTGCATTATAACCATAAAGGACAACGGTATAGAATTTATTTTCCCAGCCGTCGGTGGCGAGGGTCATGCTGACGGAGTCTTTTATATCGACTTCCTCTTCCCAGCAAATCTGCGCACTGCGTGGTTGACCCTGTTTTGTCTTTGTGGCGAATCTGCCCGGTTTCAAGTCTTTTACCCTCTCCGGACGGAAATAAACGGCGCGGCTTTCTGTGCCAAGTTGGGCATCTGCTATAACATCGGTTTCCGTACAAGGACGAGTAACCTCAACAGAGTCGGGATATAGACTGGTAAAGTTAATCCACTGCTCGCCGGATAACTCCTGGCAAGCCCAAGATATGCCATCGCTATTATAAACTTTGAAATTACGGAACAGACCGTTGGCGTGGTTTATGTCTGTCGTCGTAACCGTATCTAATATAACAGGTGCCACGGATAGAAGCGAGGCATCTGTTCCAACGAACCCTGTGAGCTGCGGGTATTTGTCAGCCGTGGTAGTCCAATTGGATTTGCCTCGCATAATAGCGTACATCTCTGAGCTTACATCCTTTGCGGTGATGCCTTTATTGGGAGCACCGGGCTCTTGATAGTAGAGTTTGCGGTCATAGTAGCAGTCATTGTATGAGCCGTTGTTATCAATGCCGACAAATCCGGTACCATTCTTAGCATAACCGATAGAGTATGCTCGGCGTATGTTACCTGCGTTTTGACCGGCTATGACACCCATCGTGTCGCCGGATAGGACGATAAGACCTGAACAATAGACATCGGTCAGTTTTCCGCCTGCTCGCAAATCGCCGACTAATCCTCCCGTTATATTACCGGAAACGACGATCTCTGCCATACTCCAACATTTGCTTATCTCGCCGGCGCAGACACCTGCTATCGTACCAACACGACGCTGACCTTCCGCGAGTAGTTTGCCTCCGCTTATGCCGAGGTTCTCCACCTTGCCGTCAGCGCCTATGTGACCGAAGAGACCAATGCCATCGTTGCCCTGAATATTCCTTAAACCGCGAACAAGGTGATTGCCTCCGCTTAAAGTGCCACGGAAGGTGACGGCTGCGCTACCGATTGGTCGCCATATATAAGCGGCACCGTTGATGTCAATATTCACTGTTAGAACAATGGTTTTCCCGTAGAAACCATTTTGGCTATCGTTCTGTTCGGCGATCCATGCTAACTCGCTTGCGCTTGTAATGGTGTAGGTATTGCCTGATATTGCGGGAGATGACGACGTGCCATCCCACAAATCATATACCTCTCCTGCTGCTTGCAAACGAAAAACCGCTAACAGACATAAAAGAGTGATAGAAAGTTTTTTCATAATATATTAAATTTTAGTGGAGAACGCCTCCGAGTTTAGTGGAGAACGCCTCCGAGCGTTCAAACTTTAGGGCTCTGCCCGGACTCTCCGGACTTTCCGGATTTTCCGGATTTTCGACTTTCAATCTTGCAAAGGTACCAAAATATTTATAAATATGCAAAAAAATGCGATTTTTTTTAGAAAAAAATGTAGTCTGTTTTTCTACAATGCGGGATATGCGTACTTTAAATCGTTCTCCACTATTTGGTGAGGCGGTGAATGAAAGAGTAGGTGGATTCGCCGCTGAGGGCGTATTCGTTCAGCAGGGCGTTATCTTCCTCGTCCTCTACTTGCTGAAAGGGGAAAAGAACGATGATATTTTTATTCTTGAAATTGCCGCGAACCATTTGCGGCACGTCCTCCATTTCGGCAGAGTATGAGATAGTTGAGCGCCGCGCCTGCACAATAACAAGCAGTTCTTTGCCTGACAGATTGGCTAAGATACGCGGAAGGATATTCCATGAGGTTATGGTCTCTTGCGTTACTTCGCACCCTATCGTTTGCACTAACCTTTCCATCGTTTTCTGCCACCCGTTGTAGCCCTTTTCTTGTTCGGCTTTTGGAGGCATGAGTATTCGTATCCCGTGAATATCCGATATGGGTAATGATGCGTGGTAGAGCCATATCTGCTGTCCTGCTAAGGCGATGAGCGGTCCGATGATTTTGCCGTAGGCGTTCTCTTTCTCTTTGCCGATGGGCAAGCCCATAACGATATGCGTTATGCGCCGCTCTTTTGCTACTGTGCGGATACCGTTAGGTATATTAACAGCCACCTGCCGGTGTAGCATTATATTATGGTCAGTGGCTGCGGCATACCTTGCGGCATCTTTAAGTACCTTCTCTGCCTGCGCCTGCTCTTCATACGAGCGAGTAACGGTCGCAGCGTGCAGATGAGACTCGGGGTGCTTGTTTAGGAGGATAGTGGCAAGGGTAATAAGATGCTTATTGGTGTCGGGATTGGCAATAGGTATGAGGATTTGCATCTCGTCGGCAGCCCCTTGTGTTGCGTCGGCAGCCGAAAGCGCATGTGTATCGCCTGCGGCAGCCGGCGAAGCATTGCTTATCTGCTTAGCGGCGTGTTCAGTGAGGAATGAGGCCACAATGCAAGAGAAGAGTATCATCAGTATCGTGCCGTTTAATACCTCTTCCGACAAGAGGCGACTACCGTCAGAAAGGGTAACGGAAAAGCCGATAGTGGCGATAGCCAAGGCTCCTGCTGCGTGAGCGTTGGTCAGGCCGTACATCATACGGCGTTGAGTACCGGAAAAATGAAATATGTGCTGTGCCGCAAACGTCGCAAGCCACTTGGAAGATAGTGCTATAACAACCATCACCACCGACATGATAATTACGGAGCCGCCACGCAAGAACAGCCTCAGGTCAATCATCATGCCTACACCTATAAGAAAGATAGGAATGAAGACGGCGTTACCCACAAAATTTATTCTGTTCATAAGTGGCGACAGGTGCGGGATATGTTTATTGAGGGCGAGGGCTGTAAGGAAGACGCCGAGGATAGGTTCGAAATTTGCGAGCCATGCCAATGCGCCGCCTGATATGGCGAGAAACATAACGAACAACCACTCTGCTACCGAGTCGTTATAGCGATAAAAGAACCAGCGTGCAAGGCGGGGCATAAGCGCAAAAATAACGAAAACCATTACTAATCCGCCGATGCCCATTCTTAGTATCAGAGCGGTTATCTCCGACACATTTGTTTCTGCTATACTGCTCACTATGGCAAGTATTATCATTGCGCCGGTAACGGCAAATACCGTTGCCCCCACCGAAACTGATGCTGACGGGTCGTGCTGTACTCCATAGCGGCTTACCACAGGCCAAGTGATAAGGGTATGAGAGGCAAAAAGGGATGCAAAAAGAACGGAAGAGAGCAGAGACATCTGCAGCAGAAATGCTGCGCCTAAACCCATCAGAAAAGGAATAGTGAAAGTGAGAATACCAAAGAAAAGACTGCGTTTGCGCTCCTGACGGAAATCTTCTATGTCTATCTCCACACCGGAAAGGAACATAATATAGAGAATACCTATATAGCAGAAAGTGTCAATGGTCTGAGATTGCGTGATAATCCCCAAGCCGTGAGGTCCGATAACTATTCCCGTCAGTATAAGTCCGACGATGGAAGGTATATGGATCTTGCGGCTTAGTAGCGGTACAATCAGCACGAGTGCTAAAAGTAAGTCTAAGCGTAATATGGGAGCGGTTAAGGCAATAACAGCAATTATATATATTGGGCGGTGAATGATTTTCGGGAGCGTTTGATTTTGCTTATTGGTCCTTCGGCAACAATCATTCCCCCCTCGCGCCCGCCGTTCGGACCGAGGTCGATAATATAGTCGGCTGCGCGTATGACATCGAGGTTATGTTCAATGATAATAACGGTATTACCTCTATCAACCAAGCGTTGCAGGACATCCAACAGTATCCTTATGTCATCGAAGTGCAGACCGGTAGTAGGCTCATCAAGGATATAAATTGCCTTACCCGTTGTCGGTCGCGATAACTCCGATGCCAGTTTCATTCTTTGTGCCTCGCCGCCGGATAAGGTAGTGCTGCTTTGCCCGAGTTTCAGGTAGCCGAGTCCTACTTCTTGCAGCGTCTTAATCTTTTGTAGGATATGCGGTTGCGCCTCAAAAAACTCCACTGCTTGGTTTATGGTCATATTAAGTACCTCGCCTATATTTTTCCCCTTAAATCGCGCTTCGAGTGTCTCGTTATTATATCGCATTCCGTTGCAAGTCTCGCATTGGACATATACGTCGGGCAACAGGCGCATCTCTATCGTCTTATAACCATTGCCCGAACATTCTTTGCACCTGCCGTCGCCCGTGTTGAAGGAGAATCGTCCTGCTTTCCAGTTGCGTATCTTCGACTCGGGCAGCATGGCAAACAATTCGCGAATATCATTAAAAACGCCCGTATATGTAGCGGGATTGCTGCGTGGGGTGCGGCCGATAGGAGACTGATCCACGGCAACAACCTTGTCAATCACTCTCTTGAAATCAGAACTATCAAGGTTAATTGTCTCATTATCCTTGGTCAGTACTGAGATATTGTCGTGTGCCATCGGTGGTGTCAGACTGCGGGTGAGACGCTGAGAGATGGCGGGGTAGAGGGTCTTGTTGATAAGTGTTGACTTGCCGCTACCGCTCACACCGGTTACGCAAATCATATTGCCGAGGGGGAACGAGGCTTTGATATTCTTGAGATTATTTCCTCTCGCGCCGGCAACAACCAAATGATTATCTTTATTATCCCGCCCGCGCGTCGGTGGCACTTTCTTCTTGCCTGTGAGGTAATCGGCTGTTAGGGTATGCGATGCAAGCATTTGCTCATAAGTGCCTGAGAAGACGATATTCCCCCCGAGACGTCCTGCCCCCGGACCAATATCAATCAGCCAATCAGCCTCGCGCATAATCTGCTCATCGTGCTCAACGACAATAATGGTGTTGCCCATGTCGCGCAACTCTTTAAGCGAAGCGATAAGTCGGGCATTGTCGCGCTGGTGCAAACCGATACTCGGTTCGTCAAGGATATATAGTACATTTACAAGGCGTGAGCCTATTTGCGTTGCAAGTCGTATTCGTTGTGCTTCACCGCCTGACAGACTATCTGAAGGGCGACTGAGCGAGAGGTATGTCAAGCCCACTTGCGTCATAAAACCGAGACGAGAGGATATCTCTTTGAGTATCTCTTGGGATATTGTCTTTTGGCGAGAAGACAGCTCAGAAGAGGAAATAGTATTGAGAAAAGTATTCAATTCAGATATGTCCATTGCTGACAGTTCCGCAATATTCTTGCCCGCAAAGCGAAACATCAGACTCTCTTTTCGAAGCCTTGCACCGTTACATTCCGGACATATAATCTTTTCCGATTTTTCTTCCTCGTCCTCTTCTTGTTTGTCGGTCTTATTTGCCCAACTTGCTTCGCCGCCTTGCAGCCATTTCAGTACCTCGTCTTCCTCGGGTAACTCTTCTTCGCTATCTTTTATCTGTGTGTCAGTCGATGTGGTGCTATCTATTACGCCTAATCCTCGGCAGCATGGGCACCAACCTTGCGGGGAATTGAAAGAGAAGTGGTGTGGTGCAGGGTCATCGTAAGAGATGCCTGTCGTAGGACACATGAGTGAACGAGAGAAGTAGCGGACTTCGCCTTCGCTCTCTATCATCATCTGACCTCCGCCCATCTCCATCGCACGAGCGATGCTTTGGCTGATGCGCTTTAAGTCCTCTTGCGGCTGATAGGCATTACTATTCGCATATCGGTCATCAATTTTGAGCCTATCAACGACAACCTCTATTGAGTGATTCTTATAGCGGTCTAAACGCATACCGAACACAATCTCACGCATCTCGCCGTCAATACGCACGTGCACAAATCCTTTGCGCCGTATCTGGTCAAACAGTTCGCGATAGTGTCCCTTGCGATTTTTGACGAGTGGGGCGAGCAGAAGCACTTTTTTGCCGGCATAGCGTTCCGTGATGAGGTGCAATATCTGCTCATCTGTGTAATGCACCATTTCCTCGCCTGTGGCATAGGAGTATGCCGTTGCGGCGCGAGCATAGAGAAGACGAAGATAGTCATAAACCTCTGTTACCGTGCCCACGGTAGAGCGCGGATTACGAGATGTTGTGCGCTGGTCGATACTGATAACAGGTGATAAGCCCGTTATCTTATCCACATCAGGACGTTGCATATTTTGCATAAAGCCGCGAGCATACGAGGAGAACGTGTCGATATACCGCCGCTGACCTTCAGCAAAGATTGTGTCGAAGGCGAGCGACGACTTGCCGCTACCCGACAGACCCGTTATCACCGTCAGACTATTTCGAGGTATGCGAACCGACACATTACGCAGGTTATTAACCCGCGCACCGCTAACTTCTATCCAACTCCGATTGTCCAAATTATACCCTGTTTAATTACGCAAAGTTACTACTTTCTTCTGACTTTTTTATGATTTTTTTAATTATTTTTGCAAAAAATTTTGTCGGTTGAAAAAAAAGCATTAATTTTGCAGTCGCTTTCGATTGGAAGTATGGTCCATTCGTCTATCGGTTAGGACGAGAGATTTTCATTCTCTAAAGAGCAGTTCGACTCTGCTATGGACTACACGGGTGATTATTTTTTAAGCAGTTACGCGCTGCTTGTCAATTAGGGTCGGCGGCATCCCATGAGGGTTGTGTGCTGTCGCAGACCAAAGCGAGAGTGTTACTGCTCGCATTTTTTTCGGTCAAAAAAGACCTTAATCATTAAAGTAGAATTATTAAATAAATTTTAAGATGGCAAATCATAAATCCTCTTTGAAGCGTATTCGTCAGACGGAGAAGAAGAATCTCCATAATCGTTATTACGCTAAGACCATGCGTAACTTCGTACGCGATTTAAGAAAGACCACCGACAAGGCTGAGGCTGCTGCAATGTTGCCGAAGGCAAGCCGGTTGCTCGATAAATTGGCTAATCGCAATATTATCCACCGCAACAAAGCAGCTAACCTGAAGTCTAAATTGGCAAAGTATGTCAATAAGTTGGGTTAAAAGAATGCTGTAGCGGGGAAGCGAAGCCCTTAGTATTATTAAAGTGGAGAACGTTCGGAGACGTTCTCCACTTTTTTTAGAATAGTGTCATCTGGCCATCATCGTCTGCGGGCAGGCTGTCTTTAGGCATTTCGGCAGAGATCTCTAAGGTAATGCCATCTAAGGGGTCAGAACTATTATCCGCATCCGAAGAGAGGCGATTATCATTTTCCGAGTTTTCCGGGTTTTCCGGGTTTTTCGGGCTTTCCGGATTTTTCGGGTTTTCCGGGCTTTCCGTGCTTTCCGGATTTTCCGGGCTTTCCGGGCTTTCCGGACTCGTTAAATCATTCTCCGCACTCTCCTCTTCAGCAATCGGTGGTTCGGGAGTTATATCCTCGAACGCAGCTACTTCAAACGTAGTAACTCTTTTGCCTCGAGCCGTGAAACCTTTCACGCCGATAAACTCTGCCATCTCGATTTTAAGCGGTTCGCGTGCGGTATCCGTGAAGCGAGCCTCAAATGCGGCATCGTCTCTATCCGAGAGTAGCACTAAGCGCGAGTCCGGATTACCCCCAAGCATATTCTGCTGCTTGAAAGAGGCGGTTAGCAGGAAGCGCTTGGCGTAATAATATCCCTGATCGGCATCCCAAAGAACAAGTGACCAAGTCTTATCTGTCTGATATTTTTCTATGCGAAGAATATTATCTTCGAAATGGGCAGTGATATCGAAAGTGGAGAGATAGAAATCGCCGTTCACAGTAATGACAAGGATATGGTCATCACTTTGGAACTCACCGAGATATGTGCCCATGCCATCGTAGTTGATACGAAGCACATCGGGGTCGAACCATACTTGTCGTCCGCCGAGAGTAGAAGCACCTTTTTGGCGAAGCGATACGGATTTTACGTCATATTTAGTCAGCACATTTCCCCTTGCCGTTCTGCTCTTAACGGCGAGTGTGGAGAAGTCCATAGTGTAATCGTCTTTCTTCAGGTGGAAGGCCGGTTTGAGTTGTATCCTTATCGTTTCTGCCTCTCCGTTGGGATTGGCGGTGAAATAAAGCACTCGTGAACCGGGTTTGCCTTGTGTCAAGTCGTACTCTTTATCGCGAGTTATGCCTGTTACGGCAAAGCGTTTCCAGAAGGTTGTTCCTTTCTTCCCGTCACGATACACGGCATTATATATAGTGCGCTCGTCTTGACGCTTAAAGACGGCAAGGTGCAGAATATCAGTGCCGACAAACAATTTATCTGCTACTCTTACTATCTTATATTTGCCATCGCGGTAGAAGATGATGATATCGTCAATATCAGAGCAGTCGAAGAGGTATTCATCTTTTTTGAGGGTAGTGCCGATGAATCCGTCATTGCGATTTATATACAGTTTCTCGTTTGCTTCTGCCACTGTTTTGGCATTGATAGTGGCGAAATTCCTTACTTCAGTTCGCCTCGGATAACGCTCACCATAGCGTTCTTTAAGCCCGGAGAACCAATCCATGGTGTATTCGGTCAGGTGGGTGAGGTTATAGGTGACGGTGTCAATCTTTTTCTTGAGGTCTTTGATTAGTTCGTCCGCCTTTTTCGAGTCAAAACGGGTGATACGAATCATCCGTATCTCAAAGAGTTTCTCTATATCTTCTCGCCTTACCTCTCGCAGCAGTTTGCTCTTCCACGGCTCAAGTGCTTTGTCCACAAAGCGAATTAGTTTTTCCTTGTCCGGCGCTTGTTCGTACCCCTCTTCCTTATATATTCTATTTTCGATGAATATGCGTTCTAAAGAAGTGAAGAACAGTTGCTCTTCCAGTTCGCCTTTGTGAATTTCCAATTCCCATTTGAGCAGCGACATGGTGTTGTCAACGGAGAGCCTAAGCAGGTCGCTGACATTGGTGAAGATCGGCTTTTTGTCCTTGATGACGCAGCAGTTGGGCGACACGGATAACTCGCAGTCGGTGAAAGCATAGAGAGCGTCGATAGCCTTATCGCTTGATACTCCGGGCTGAAGGGTAATAACGATATCGGCTTCTGCTGCGGTCAGGTCTTCAACCTTACGGATCTTAATCTTCCCTCGCTGATTGGCTTTCAGTATTGACTCTATCAGTTTGGGCACGGTTGTGCCGAAGGGGATCTCAGTTATCTCTAATGTTTTAGAGTCGATCTTAGATATCTTGGCGCGGATTTTCACTATTCCGCCTCTTTCTCCATCGTTGTAGCGCGACACATCAATGCTGCCTCCTGTGGGGAAGTCGGGATAGAGAGTGAACGCCTCTTGCTTTAGATAAGCGAGCGCAGCATCGCATAACTCACAGAAATTATGCGGAAGGACTTTTGAATTGAGTCCGACGGCGATACCTTCTACGCCTTGCGCGAGCAGAAGAGGAAATTTGACGGGAAGGTTAACCGGCTCGTTTTTCCGCCCGTCGTACGACTTCATCCAGTGCGTAGTTTTGGCATTGAAGACCGTTTCGAGTGCGAACTTAGAGAGCCTTGCTTCAATATATCGCGGTGCGGCAGCACCGTCACCCGTGAGGATGTTGCCCCAGTTTCCTTGGCAGTCAATGAGGAGATCTTTTTGCCCGAGTCCTACAAGCGCATCGCCGATAGAAGCATCGCCGTGAGGGTGATATTGCATCGTCTGCCCGACGATGTTCGCTACTTTGTTGTACTTGCCGTCGTCCACACACTTCATTGCGTGGAGTATGCGCCTCTGTACGGGCTTTAGGCCATCGTATATATTAGGAACGGCACGCTCTAAAATGACATAAGAGGCATAGTCGAGAAACCAATCTTGATACATCCCCGTCAGGTGATACCTGACGGAATCGCTTTGTATCCCTGCTTGCGGTTTATACGACGAATGCTGTACAGGTTCGTCCTGCACAGCATCTTCCACCATATTATTTCCCTCAACGATATCTGCCATTATTAGACTGCGTTGCCGGTTTACTCGATATACTTATTGATAATAATATATCCTAATATGCCGACTACCTCTAATATCATAGATGCTACTAAGAGACTGTTAGTAGGGGTGGCAAAATAATAAACGCAAAGGCATAAAACGCCGCAGAGCACAAGAATAATACCTGAGTATTGTAGCAATGTTTTCATAGATAGATAATTTTTTTGCAAAGGTAATAAAAAAAATCAACTACAACAAAATATTTATTAGATTTTTTTTTTAGTGCAGGCAAAGTGGAAAAGGTTTAATTTTTTTGTATAACTTTGCAATACATGCATTTTTGACTTATGAAAATTCTTTTGGCATCGAAGAGTCCGCGCCGCAGAGAGTTGTTAGCCGGCTTGGATATTCCGTATTCTATTGTTGATATTGAGGCCGATGAGACCTACCCCTCATATTTGCGAGAGGGCGATATACCCCTGTATATTGCTCGTCTCAAATCTCATGCGTATAGTGCGCCGCTTTTGCAGGACGAAGTGCTTTTAACGGCAGACACCATTGTTTGGATAGAGGGCGAGGTGCTTGGCAAGCCGAAGGATGAAGAGGATGCTTGTCGTATGCTCAAAAGGCTGTCGGGGAACACGCATCAGGTATATACGGGAGTGTGCTTGAGGACAAAAGATGAAGAGCGGTCGTTCGTCAGTCGTTCGGATGTCACTTTTCGCCAACTATCAGATGATGATATTCTCCATTATGTGAAGAAATACCGGCCTCTTGACAAAGCAGGAGCATACGGGGTGCAGGAATGGATAGGTTATGTCGGCTGCGTCAGTTTGAAAGGGTCGTTTTATAATGTTATGGGTCTGCCTACGGCAGCATTGTATGAGGCACTTAGTGAGTTGAGAGGTTAGGCGTGAATGTGTGTTTGTGTGTGAGACTTAGATAGAAAAATGAAGTTAAATGAAGATAGTAATTTTAGGCACGGCGTATCCGTATAGAGGCGGAGGTATTGCAACATATAACGAGAGGTTAGCCCGCCAATTTATGGCGGAGGGGCATGATGTGGAGATAGTGACTTTTACATTACAATATCCCGATTTCCTCTTTCCCGGTAAGACGCAATATTCTGACGAACCTGCTCCGGCAGACTTGAAGATAACGCGAATGATGAGTTCCGTCAATCCTTTTTCGTGGATAAAGACCGGCAGAGCCATTCGTAAGATGCAGCCTGATTTGATGGTTGTAAAATTCTGGATACCTCTTATGGCTCCCTGCTTGGGAACGATATCAAGAATAGTTAAAAGAGCCGGTGCTAAGGGCAAAGGGACGAAGGGCAAGGAACGAAAGCAGACTGAGGTTGTGTCAATCTTAGATAACGTTATACCTCACGAAAAGCGTCCGCTTGACAAGTTGTTGGTTCGTTATTTCGTAAACAGCATCGACCGCTTTGTCGCTATGTCAGACAGCGTGTTGTCTGACCTCAGACTATTTACCAAAGATAAACCTGCCGTTTTGTCGCCGCACCCCTTGTACGATAATTTCGGGGAACCCATGCCTCGTAGCAAGGCAAGGCGGAGGCTTGCCATCCCCGATAATCAGATAGTGCTGCTCTTTTTCGGTTTTATACGCGACTACAAAGGTCTTGACCTGCTGATGCAAGCATACGCCGACCCGAGGATTGATAAGACGAAAGTCCGACTCGTCGTGGCAGGGGAGTTCTATAATAATGAAAAGAAATATAAAGATTTAGAAGAACAATTAGGTCTGCGGGAAAAGATTGATTGGCGTGACTCGTTTATTCCTAATTCGGAGGTGAGAGATTATTTTTGCGCTGCGGACCTTATTGTTCAGCCGTATAAATCGGCAACGCAAAGCGGCGTTACACAAGTGGCGTATCATTTTTGCAAGCCGATGTTAGTTACTAATGTAGGCGGGTTGGCTGAGATAGTACCTGACGGTAAGGTGGGGTATGTGGTAGAAGTGGATGCAAAGCAGGTGGCGGATGCTATTTCGGACTTCGTCAGTAGAGGCGATGTTGACTGCTTTCAAAGCGGCATATTAGAAGAAAAGAAGAAATATGATTGGGCAAGGATGAGCGCAGCGGTAAGAGGAAAAGACAAGGTATAAAGTACGATGTACGAAGGAGATGTTATCCACAGCCAATTGAACAAGGGCGATAATGTAAGATAGATATGTCATTCTTGGCAGAAATAGCGCAAATGTATGCAGGGGCGGATAACCTGCACCGATATACATTTGTTTTTCCCAATCATCGAGCGGGGATATTCTTTCGTAAGGCACTTGCTGAAAATATCAGCAAGCCCGTTTTTGCCCCTCGGACGATAACTATTACCGAATGTTTTGAACTTTTTAGCGATTTAGAAACAGCAGACAATCTGACACTTATTTTTGAGTTGTACAAGGAGTATAAACGATTGGCAGAGAGTCATGAGTTTAACCCGACCGGCGACAAGACTTTTGTTGATACCTTAGATACCTTTATCAGCAAAGGAAGAATGCTCGTCAGCGATTTCTCGGAGGTGGATAAGTATTTGGTGGATAATGTCAGCTCGCTATTCCAAACGATTCACGATTTGCACGATATTGACACCGGTTTCTCTTTCCTCAGTGAAGAGCAGAAAGCGTTTCTTCGTCGTTTCTGGTCAGACTATTGGTTGTCGGCAGAAAAGCATACCGACAATTCCCTTTTCCATGCCTCTTTTGTGAGGTTGTGGTCATTGTTGAGTCCGTTGTATGAGAATTTTCGTGCGAGGTTGCGCTCCAAAGGACTTGCGTATGAGGGTATGTTGCAAAGAGAGGTGGCGGAGAGTGGAATATCTCAAAAAGATACGCATTTCGTCTTTATAGGCTTTAATGCTTTGACGCCGGCAGAACGCAAGCTGATGCTTATGCTCAAAGACGCGGGCAAAGCGGACTTCTTTTTCGACTATTCCGACCCGCTTCTTTCCCGAAAAGATAATAGAGCATCGCTTTTTGTTGAGGACAATCTGAGAGACTTCCGTGTTTCGATGCCCGAGAGTGCGCCGCTCCGCTCTAATACGCCGAAGATAAGGTGGATAAAAGTGCCGTCGGATGTGGGGCAGACATACGAGGTACACAGAATAGTAAAAGATATTGTTAGTGACGATGCGAATGCAGACTTGGTAAAGACGGCTGTCGTACTGCCCGATGAACATTTGCTTATTCCGCTCCTGAGATCTATTCCCGAAGATGTGAAGACGATAAATGTGTCGATGGGCTATCCTCTGTCGGCTACGGCATTATGGGCACTGATAGAAAATCTATTCAGGATGCAAAGCAGTTACCGTCGCGGCAGTTTCTATTATCGAGATCTATTGTCCGTATTGCGGCATCCGTTGATAGGCGAGTTACTCGGTCAGCAGCAGAATAATGCAGGAGATGGTTCTACTAAGACGGCGGACGCGTTGCAACAGTTTGTTGTCAGGAGCAAACGCCTGTTTATCAGCAAGAATAGTCTTGCTACGAATGAGGCGGCAAAGATTCTTTTTGCTCATCCTGAGAATGCTATAGAGATGACTGATTATTTGCAGTCGGTATTGACGGCACTTGCTCCCGACGGGGAGGTCGTAAGCGATGCGCAGTGGCAGATGCAAACGACTTGCAATACCTTGCGTCAGGCTCTTGTCCGCCATGAAGATATATGTGCGGATATGGGGATACTGACGCTCTTTACTCTGCTGAAGATGCAATTGAGCGATGCTGCCATTCCTTTTGTGGGCGAGCCGTTGCAAGGGTTACAGGTGTTGGGCGTATTGGAAACGAGAGCCATCGACTTTGATAATATAATTATAACCTCGTTTAATGATGACCTCTACCCGGGCGGAGGAAGGCAGAATAGCTATATACCTTATTCTATAAGGAGGGCGTTCTCGCTGCCGACACCCGAAAGGCAAGATGCCATATTCGCCTATAATTTCTACCGCATGCTCTCGCATGCTAAAAATGTGTGGTTCATTACTAATACCACATCCGATGATAAAAACACGGGCGAGCCTTCAAGGTATCTCAATCAACTGAGATATCAGTTCGAAGTGGAGATAGAGGAGGAACATGTGGTCTTTCAGCCTCAATCAACGGAGGGATATAAGGATGTTATAGAGAAGACGGCGGATATAATGGCGATACTTGAAAAGAAAATATGCGAAGATGGTATATCACCTTCCGCTATCAATTCGTATTTCCGCTGCCCGCAGATCTTTTACTTCCAATATGTAAAGGGATTAAGAGAGACAGAGGAATTAGACGATGATACGGCTGCCAATGCGTTCGGAACATGGTTTCACGCCATCATGGAATATCTTTATACCAAACCGAACAAAGGAGGGGCGGAAAGAGAAAGTGAAGATAATGCAGGAAATGTAATAACAGCTGATATTATTAATAATATATTAGAGAATTTAGATTCAATATTGGATAATCTCGCCTTGCTTGACCCTGTGCGGCACGACCGTTTGCTGATGAATGTACTGAAGAAATATGCGGCAAACCTATTGAAATTCGATCTTAAGTTTGTGCCGTTTGAGATAAAAGGATTAGAGAAAAAAACGGAGAAGCGGCTGAGGTTATCAAACGGAAAGACTGCTATTCTGAAAGGTACGATAGATCGCATTGATCGTCCTTTGAACAGCGGCACGACGATTCGCGTGGCAGACTATAAAACAGGTAAAAGCGAAAACGAATATAAGTCGATAGAGGATTTGTTCAAGCCTACATTCGACCGCAATGGTTATGCCTTGCAAACATTATTCTATTGCTACCTGTGCGAGGAATTTGCGAAAGAGGGTATGGCGATTGAACCTCACCTTTTCAGTGTAAGGTCGCTGTCGGCAGATGCTTCTCATAATACGCTTGTGAGAGAGAAGGGGAAAGACTGTTTTTCGTGGGATGAAGTCAGAAACGACTATATGTATGCTCTTGATAACTTCATCGTCAATGAACTGCTCTGTGAGAGCATACCATTTGTAAAAACTGAAGAAAAGAATAGAGCCCGCCGGTGTAAAGATTGTGCGTATAAAGATCTCTGTGGTGAGTGATTTTATTTTTTAATTTTTAATTTCTCAACCCACCAAACCCATAGGAGGAACATCATACCGTAGAACAAATATTTGAACACATATTCGTGCCAGAAAGAGAACATCTGAGGGTGGAACTCACATAGAAGATTTATGCAGCAGATGCGAATGATATTAAAGGCATGAATGGCAAACCACCCAAGAGGTATAAACCATAGTTTGCGTTTCTGTAATCCTCTTGCAAAAAGCATGATGACGAGCCAGATGAACGCTTGCTTGATAGGAGTGCAACTCCACACTATTCTTACCCCGAACCCGGAGTCAAAGCGGATATTATACGGGGGAAAATAATGCACTGTATCGCGAACTACTGACAGATATTTGTAGCAAGCGCGGGCGATATATTCGGCATAATAGGCGAAAGGAGCGGTAACATCTAAACCTAAAAAACTGACCTCACCCATCTCCTCGTCACCTGAGATAGTCAGTTTCCATAGTATATTTGCACCAAAAAGGCAAACTACAAATAGCAGTACATCTATGTATGGTGTCACTGCTGTTTTTATTTTATTGAAGTTTCCCATGTGTTCTTTGTCTCTCCTTTTATCGCAGTCGGCTGCTAACCTATATTCTCGTTTTGGCGTAGGGTACTGCATCGAGCGGGCAGAAGTCTTCGCGGAGGAATTTATAGTATCCTGCCTCGGCAATCATAGCGGCGTTGTCGGTTGTGAAGGCGAAAGGCGGAATAAACACTTCTGCACCGTATTTGTTACCATAATCCACGAACGCCTGCCTTAAACCGCTGTTGGCACTCACTCCGCCTGCCACTGCGACTCGCTTTATTCCCAAATCTTTTGCGGCAAGGCGTAGTTTAGTCATCAGTACTTCAATGACGGTTGCCTGAATTGAGGCACAAAGGTCCTCTTTGAGGTTAGGCGTCAGTTCGAGAAGTTGTTCGACAGAGTCTAAATGCTGCTCGCGGAGCATATCTCGAATAGTATATAGAAACGATGTCTTTAAGCCGGAAAAGGAGTAGTCGTAGGCGGGAATATTAGGCTTGGCAAAATGAAAGGCAGCGGGGTTGCCTTGCTTCGCAAGTTTATCTATCCATGGTCCGCCCGGGTAGGGCAGTCCCAAAACTTTCGCACATTTATCGAACGCTTCGCCGGCGGCATCGTCAATCGTTTGACCGACAATTTCCATATCGTGCGGGCTGCGCACCACCACAAGTTGAGAGTTGCCGCCGCTTACGAGCAAACAAAGGAAGGGGAAATCGGGGTGACGCAAAGGCAGGTCGGCAAGGGTAAGTCCTCTTATATAACCTTTTTCAACCATCTCGGGCGAAGGCTCAACGAAATGCGCCATTATATGCCCTTGCAGGTGGTTAACTTCTATCAGTGCGCAGGCGGCTTGCCTGCGGGATATTACTAATCCTTTGGCGAACGAGGTGCCGACGAGGAGCGAACCGAGTAGTCCGGGACCACGAGTAACGGCTACGGCACTTATCTCTTCTCTCTCTATTTCAGCACGACGGAGAGCGGTATCTATTACGGGTACTATATTCAACTGATGTGCGCGACTCGCTAATTCGGGAACAACGCCGCCGTACTCTTCGTGAACAGATTGCGAGGCGGTAACATTAGAGAGTAATAACCCGTCTGCTATAACGGCAGCAGAGGTGTCATCGCAAGATGACTCTATGCCTAATATAATATTGCGTGATGACATGTTAGAGTGAGAGTGATAACAGCCCGCGTAATATGCGGGACGATGATGCGTAAAGTCGCAAAGATGATCTTTTATCTTTTTCGCTGCAAAGTTAAGCATTTTTTTGCATATCTCAAAAAAAACCGCTAACTTTGCAACCATATCACTTTGTCATAGTACTTTGTACATGGTACTCGGCTACTTGGTCATTTATAACGATGTTTTTCTATTTTTTATTCCTATATATTGCTTCCCTCTTTAATGCTAAGGCGCGATTACTTGTGCGTGGGCAGCGTGCCACGATTACTGCTATAAGGAAAGGTGAGAGAGATTTCGCCGCCTTGCATGGTTGTGTGTGGTTTCATGCTGCATCGGTGGGCGAGTTTGAGCAGGCAAGACCTCTCATTGAGCGTCTGAAAAGAGAAAAACCGCAGAGGAAAATCGTGGTGACATTCTTTTCTCCGTCAGGTTATGAGATGCGAAAGAGCTATTCGCTTGCTGATGGCGTTTTCTACCTGCCTTTTGCGACTCGCCGTAATGCTCGGATATTTGTAAGTGCACTGAAGCCGTCAGCCGCCATTTTCGTTAAATATGAATATTGGAAAGCATATATGAGCGAGTTGAAGATGCAGGATATTCCTATTTATATCATTGATGCCATCTATCGCCCTGAGCAATTGTTCTTCCGTTGGTGGGGGAAGTGGTATCTGAACTATCTCAAATATTTCACAACTCTTTTTGTTCAGGATGCGAGGTCGAAACAACTGCTTGAGCAGCATAATATTACTAATGTTGTTGTGGCGGGTGATACTCGTTTCGACAGGGTGTTAGAGATCTGCAAAAATCCTAAAACGATAGAGCCTGTTACATGGTTTATAAACGCTGATTCTGCTCAAAAAGTCATTGTTGCCGGCAGCACTTGGATGCCGGACGAGAAGTTGCTGTACCGATATATGTGTACTCACGAAAATGTGAAACTTGTGCTTGTTCCTCACGAACTGACGACAGAACATTTAAACGGCATTTTTAATCTGTTTGAAGGGCGTTTTATGCGGTATAGTGAGGCGACGGAGCAGAATATGCATTTCTGCAGGGTATTGCTTATCGATACGGTGGGGCTGCTCTCTTCACTCTATCGTTATGCTGCGGTGGGTTATGTAGGCGGAGGGTTCGGAGACGGTATTCATAATACGATAGAGGCGGCTACCTTCGGCATACCCGTTTTGTTCGGTCCTAACCATAATAAGTTCCGTGAGGCGAAGCAGATGCTCGATTGTGGTGCTGCCTACACTTTCCGAAGTTACGAGCAGTTTGAAAAGGCAATGGATAACGCCTTGCAGCATAGCGAGGAATATGGCAAAAGAGCTAAACAATATGTAGAGTCGGAGTTGGGCGCAACCGACAATATTCTACGCATACTGAATATATAAAAAACCGATATAATATACGTTGAATCGACTGAAAAAATAAACTGATATGAAACCCTCAATTCCAAAAGGTACTCGTGATTTTCTGCCTGAGCAGATGTCGCGGAGAAACTATATTTTCGATACTATAAAAGATGTTTTTCTGCTGTATGGTTTTGAGCAGATTGAGACTCCCGCCATGGAGACTATGCAAACCCTGATGGGCAAGTATGGTGAGGAGGGCGATAAACTGCTTTTCCGTATTCAAAATAGCGGGGAGAAGGCATCAGAGGCACCCGAAAAGGGACTTCGCTACGATCTTACAGTACCTTTTGCACGATTGGTAGCGCAATATCGCAACGATATTCATTTCCCTTTCAAACGCTTTCAGATACAACCCGTTTGGCGTGCTGACAGACCTCAGAAAGGCAGATATCGTGAGTTTTATCAGTGTGATGTGGATATCATCGGCACTAATTCGCTGATAGCTGAGATGGAACTGATTCATATAGTTGAGGATGTGTATCATCGTTTCGGTATCAATGTTGTTCTTAAACTGAATAACCGCAAGATTCTTGCGGGTATAGCAGAATATATAGGCGAGCCGAACAGGTTGATTGATATCACCACTGCTATCGATAAGACGGATAAGATTGGAGAGGAGAAGGTCAATGCGGAACTGATAGAAAGAGGCTTGTCGGAAAGTGCTGTTCAGTGCCTTCAACCGATACTCCGACTAAGCGGCTCAAATAGAAGTAAACTATGCAAACTGAGAGAGTTACTTGCAGGTAGTCAGACGGGTTTGCAGGGTGTTCAGGAAACGGAGGAAATTTTCGACCTGTGCGATGCGTCAGGCGCAGACCTGAATATTGAGCTTGACCTTACTCTTGCTCGCGGTTTGAATTACTATACCGGTGCTATCTTTGAAGTGAAAGCCCTTGATGTGGAGATGGGTAGCATAACGGGTGGCGGTCGCTACGACAACCTTACAGGGGTGTTTGGAATGTCGGGTGTGTCGGGCGTGGGCATATCGTTCGGGGCAGACCGTATATACGATGTTCTCACAGAGTTAGACCTGTTCCCCGCTGACAGTCTTAAGGGTACGCAGGTGCTTTTTGCTTCTTTCGGCGAAGAGGAACTGAAATATGCGCTATCGTGTGCAGCAAGTGTGCGAGCAAATGGGATACGAACGGAGGTATATCCGGAACCCGCTAAGATAAAGAAGCAGATGGCTTACGCAGACGCGAAGCATATACCTTTTGTTGCTATAGTAGGCTCAGAAGAGATACAAAACAACACAGTAACGCTCAAAAATATGATCACCGGTGAGCAACGGCAATTGCCGCTGCAACAACTTGTGGAAACACTAAAATCGTAATTTATGAAAGACACTCGCAAAGAATATGAAGATGTTATCGGCGCATGCCGCCGCATCTATACTCTCAAGATGAAAGATTACGGGCCGTCATGGCGTGTGATGCGCCCGCAAACCGTTAATGACCAACTCTTTATTAAGGCGAAGCGTATCCGCACGATAGAGACGACGGGAGTGAACCTCGTCGGCGAAGATGTGAGGGGCGAGTTGATGGCAATAATCAATTATAGCGTTATCGGTATTATTCAACTGCGTCAAGGCTATGCCGACAGTACTGATATGACAACAGAGCGGGCAACGGAGCTGTATGACGAATATACGCAGGAAGCCTTAAATCTTATGCTTCGCAAGAACCATGACTACGGAGAAGCATGGCGAGATATGTTCTCTTCGTCGCTCACGGATATTATTCTTACGAAGATAAATCGCAACAAGCAGATTGCTGCCAACGATGGTCGCACTCTTATATCCGCAGGAGCATTAGACAACTACTTTGATATGCTTAATTACGCTGTTTTCTATCTTATTCAACTGAACGAAAATGAAGAATAACACTCCTTTACATATCGTAGGTTCTATAAGTAGAACACTACTCGGCTTGACCTTTATCTTTTCCGGATTAGTGAAAGCCCTTGACCCGCTTGGAACTACTTATAAGATTGAAGATTATCTTGGTGCTTTCGGCGGATTTATGGAAGTGCTCACCCCGCTTGCTGAGGTTGCGGCATGGGGACTGATTGCCTTTGAGTTCACATTGGGCGTAGCATTGCTGCTGAATATCAAGACCAATATATCATCTTGGATAGCGTGCCTGATGATGGTGGTGATGACTCCGCTAACGCTCTGGATTGCGCTTACTAATCCCGTTACCGACTGCGGTTGCTTCGGCGATGCGATAGTACTTTCGAATTGGGCAACTTTTTGGAAGAATATTGTGCTGCTTGCGCTTGTAGTACTTCTCTTGCTTACAAAGAAATATATTCCGCAGACCTTTGTCCCGTTTGCCGAACTCGGTTTTACTTTATTAGCTCTTGTTCTCGTCTTTTCTCTGATGACATACACTCGTCTGCATCTGCCGCTCGTTGATTTCAGACCATATAAGATTGGCAATAATATAGCAGAACTGATGGAGATACCCGACGATGCGCCGACCGATGTCTATGATATCCGTCTTATCTATGAGCGAGACGGAGTGCAGCAAGAGTTTACGTTGCAAGACTATCCTAAAAACGATTCTTTGTGGACTTTTGTTGACCAGCGGTCGATTCTTATTTCGAAGGGTTACGAGCCGCCTGTGCATGATTTTGTGATTACCGACGAAGATTTTGAGGATATAACCTACGATATTCTCGAAGATAATGGTCCCGTTGTGCTCGCTGTGCTTTACAAAGTGGAAAAGACTAATCTTAAGCAGGCAAAGAGACTTAATAAAATGGCGGAAGAGGCAGAGCGGGAAGGGCGAGCTTTTTATCTCTTGACAGGTAGCGGTGAGAACGAAACGGAGTGCTTCAAGCAGGAATTAGGATATGAATATCCCGTCTATAGTTGCGACCCCGTAACACTGAAGACTATAGTAAGAGCGAACCCGGGAATAGTGGTACTCGAAAGAGGAGTGGTGATAGATAAGTATAACCTCAGAAACAGGCGAGATATTTATTCTCGGCAGTGCTTGCACTGATGACCGATTGGAAATAAAGGATGTTATTTTGGACGATGTTGCGCATCGTCCTTTTTTTTGATAATTCCGAATTAGCAAAACGAAAAAAGTTGCGGTATTTTGTTCTATTTTTTTTATTTTCTTGCATAAAGAGTTGAAAACGTCAGAAAAAAACAGTAAATTTGCATGCAATTTTGCGTGCAGGTGTACGCATAGCGCGTACATACGCGTAAATTGCAGAAAAATGAACACTAAAACCTCAGAAATATGAAAAGAATCAGCTACATCATTATTACATTATGCTTTTTGACTCTTAATGTGAAGAGTGCTATGGGCATTACCGTGTCGCTTAACTATTCCGGTTTGAGTTTAGAGGCAACAACTCCGACATTAGGCGGAGCAGGCGACTATGCCTCGGGTACGGATGTGGTTATCTACGCACAAGATAGGGTTAAGGTTAACGGCTTGGCTGCATTGACGAAGGAGTATTTTGTGCAATGGAGTGATGGTAGTACCGAGAACCCGCGTACTCTCTCGTCTATCAGCGCGAATGTGAATCTGAAGGCAGAGTATCGTGCGTTTGCTAAACATACTGCAATACTTGATACCATTAATAAAGGCGAGACCTTCACCTTTGATAATGCTTCAGATAAATTTGATGATGCGAACTTTGGCGATAATGATGTAAGGCGTCATTTTGCCGTCTATAACGGCAATAAATTGACGAAGGCAACCAGTTATACAGAGATGGTGACTTATGCGCAAGATCCGACCACTCTTGTTGATACTCTCTACACATGGACTCTGCGTGTGTTTACCCCGGGTGAGTATATTGTGTATTACGTGGATGATGAGAATGGTAGTGATAGCAATAATGGTAAGTCATGGGCGAAGGCTGTTAAGACTATTGCTAAAGGTGTAACGCTTGCCAATTCGGCTCACACCACCAATGGTCAGCAGAACCAGGTGTGGGTAAAGGAAGGTACTTATACCGCCGCAACAGGTGAATATGTCTTCCGAATGTATAATTATGTGTCTATCTATGGCGGTTTTGCGGGAACGGAGGAAGACCTCTCTGACCGTACTATGTCGAGCGGCGATCCTTGGGACTTCGAGCATGTTACCATAATAGACGGTAAGAACACTCGCCGTTGCGTAGATTATTATAGCGTTGCCGGTAATAACCTTGCTATTTTGGAGGGTGTAACTCTTCAGAATGGTCTGACAGAGAAGACGAGTAAGGGCGCAGGTGTCTCGCTGCGTGGTAACTCTCAGTTGCTTAATTGCGTTGTTAGTAACAATGTGAGTGAGACGACTATGGCAGCGGGCGTATATTCCATCGGTGTAATTGTGGCGGGCGAGCGGCTAAGTCCGACGATTGACGGCTGCTATATACACGACAACACTCTGACCTCTTCTACTGCAGCCGTTATGGGTGCAGGTGTATATTCCGCTAATTACGGATTGACAATCAACGCCTCAAAAGTGGAGCATAATGTGCTGGAGTCGGAATATACGACAGCCAATGGCGCGGGCGTATATGTTGCAGCAGGTGGTATAACGCTGCAGGGTGGAACGGAGATAAGCAAGAATGTGGCGAAAGCAGAAACGGCAGCCAATGGTGCCGGTATGTATGTAAAAGCAGGCATTGTGGATATTTCAGACACTCGTTTCTATGGTGATACTATTCGGGCAACTACTACGGCATACGGTGCCGGTATGTATTTAGCCACAGGTGGTGGCTCAATCCTTTCTTCTACCTTCGAGGGTAATGAATCCAATGCAGGAACGATTGCGTACGGAGGTGGTGCTTATATAAAAGAGGCTCCCCCTACAATTGAGAGTGTGGAGTTCAAAGCCAATGTTCTCAATCCGGCAACCGGTGCTGCTGCGGGTGCAGGTGTGTATGTCAGTACAGGTCCTGTAACTCTCAATGATGTTACATTCGGAGGCGAGACACCGGCAGATGGTAATGTTATTAATGGTGTTACTGCTGCAAATGGTGCAGGACTCTATGTCTATGCCGCTGGTGCAACTCTCAATGATGTTATTGCAAAGAACAATCGTTCGACGGCTTCTACCACCGGTTCCGGTGCGGGCGCTTATATAAAAGGTGGGGCAATAGTCAACGGAGGGCGATTCAACAGTAACTCTATTACCTCATCTTCTGCACCTACGGATCCTCTGACTACAGCGGTTAAGGTAGTAGGTTATGGTGCCGGATTATATGTGTCGGGTAATGCTGATATTGATGGTGCTGTCTTTGCCGACAATAGTATGTCTGTAACGGCTGATGCTTCACTTACAACCAATGCGGCGGCAACGGCAAGTGCTACTGCTTACGGTGCCGGTCTCTACTTGACAGGTGGTGTGTATAACCTTGACAATGTAGAGGTCAGCAGGAATACCCTCTCGTCTTCGGCAGCGGTAGTATCGTCAGCATCGTGCAAGGCTCCCGCATACGGTGCAGGTGCGTATATATCAGGCGGTTTGACAGCAGACGGCTGTGTTTTTAGTGAGAACGAGATAACTAATGGTATAACCATCTATGGCGTCGGCTTATATTCTTTAACCGCAGCTACCTCATCTGCTACGAAGACGCAGACATTTAGCGAATGTTCGTTTGTAGATAATACTATAAGTTTGGCTGAGAAGGCTATTTATGGTGTAGGTGGTTATATAAGTGCAGGTCAGGCCGGTGCGAGTATTACGATAGACGATGCTGTCGTGAGCGGTAACACTGCGTCTGTGAAGACCTTATATGGTGGCGGTTTGGCACTGAATGCCGTAGCCGGCGCATCTAATACTGTTAATAGAGGTCGCTTCTTTGATAATCAGTTTGGAAGCACCTCTGGTTCACTATTTGGTATTGCACTGTATGGGGCGAAGGCGGTGCCGGATGTGGTACATGTATATAACTCGCTATTCTACAATAATACTTCTAATAAGTCAACCGGTAACTATACTATCTATACCGGTGCGGGTAATATTGTTAACAACACCTTATATAACAATGCAGGCGGTATGTATCTCTATTCAGGTACCGCATCATCGCTTGTTGCCAATAATATCGTCAAGATGACGAAGGGTGGCAAGTGGCTGACCGGAAAAGAACTGACGGGCTTGCCGGTACACCATAATTATATGACCGGAACACTCCCTACTGCTGAATTGTTTGATATTACGGGGGATAATCATGTAATATCTCAATCGGATGCAAAGAACTTTATGTCGGTTGACCCGTCGTCGGAAGAGTTCCTCCACCTGAGAGGGGCTTCTGAGTTTATCGATCAAGGTTATGATGCTTCTTCAATAACCGAGATGGGCAATGACTTTAACGGCGAGTCGCGTCCTGCTTCGTTTGGTGGTGCCGGTGTTTATGATATCGGTGCATTCGAGTATAATGGTATGCTTGTTGAGATTGGGGTGGATGCCTCGACTCCTTGGGGTAAGGCGGTATTGGCAGACGGCTTATCTTGCGATCCTCGTGACCCGGAAGAGACATCAACTGCCGTTAATGATGGAGAGGATGTATATTTCGTTGCTATACCGAACTACGGTTATGAGTTCGTGGAGTGGAGCAATGGTTTGACAGATGCGTGCAGTTCAATAACTGTTGAGGGTGATACTTCTGTAGAGGCTATCTTCGATACGATAGTTTCGGTTGTTAAGATAGGCACCAAAGCTCTGCCTGCGTCGGGTTCGTATAGGTATGATATTGTTCGTGCCGGTTCGAGTACAGTGCTTTCTACACTGTTATTTGAAGAGGTCGGCAACTATGAGGTGTTCACCTCGGGTGATGATGTGTCTGCCTTCCCGAAAACTCAAAAGTTATCGTATGTAGCAACTGCTCTTGAGGCGAAGAATGGTTCAACGGACTCTCTTGTAACAGTTCTGCTTATGGTATATCCCGAATATGAGATTGAAGAGGATAAAAGATACACCTGTTCCGGTACCTATAATTGGGAAGGACACACTTCAGGGGATAAGGGTTCGGTTGAGCATAATATCTATATTGATGATGTTTCTGCAACAAGTATTGATGTTTCTTCTGGAAGAGAAGGTGATGAGTTTGAAATAGAAGATAGAATGAAGACCATAGCCGGCTTCGACTCTATCCATACCTTTACTTTGGAGATAGATGGAGTAGGAAACCATACAAGCGAGTGGGCTGAGGTGGAAATCTATGGTGCCGCCTACGGGTTTACCGGTGTTCATCCTAAGACGGGTGTCACTTGGTCGGATGCCTATTTTGGTCTGAAGGCCGGTAAGGAGTATGAATGGGAGCACACGCTTGAGAATGCCACAGATGGTGGTTGTGATAGTGTATCGCGTGTGCGTGTGACAGTTAAGCGTTATGAGAGTTTCAAGCACGAAGAAGATCCGGAGGCGGGTTATCTGCAAGTAACAGATTGGACTCGCAGCAATTTCACCGTTATGCTCGGTAATCAAGCTTTGACGGCGGCAACGAATGCGAGATTGTATGTTAATAATCTCAATACTATTTCGACGAGTGTGCCTAATGACGATCAGACGATGACTGCTGCCTACCCGTATAATACGGGCGACTCTATCTGCCTGATGCTTCGCGATGTAAGCAAGACGAGCGGTTCGTATGCGCATGGTGATACGCTTACAGTACAATATGTGCGCATACCTTATATATTAAAGGACGATGGTCTCTCATCTACCTTGACTTCTAACGATGAGATATATGTGGTGGATAACAGTACAGGCACTATCATTGCTAATGCTACCGTTAGAAAGGTAACGATAGGCTCGGGTGCTAAACTTGTTGTCAGTGCAGGTTATACACTAAAGACTGATACACTTATTATCAAAAGTAAGAATGATGCCAATGGTAGCTTAGAGTTAGGCACGGGAGCATCCATAAAGCCAAATGCGAACTCTAAAGTGAGAGTTGTATATTCGAAGCGAGTTACGGATAAGTCTCGCAACTGGCTGATGTCGTTGCCGTATAACTGTTCGTTTGCCGATATAGGAACGACCCTCCATCCTACCACTGTCCCAAAGCAGAAGCAGATGCTCTTTAAGTATTACGACAGTGAGGGTAGAGCCGGTCTTGATCAAAGTAAGGCAGTTGTGGCAGGTGTGGTTCAATACGACTATGTTAATGCCGAGACATGGAAAGAGGTTGAAAGCAATAGGGAATCGCCGACTACAACCGTCAATGCTCATCATGGTTATGAGATAGGGACAAACACGAAGTATTATCGTGAGTATCTCTTCCCCACGGAAGTAGATGTAATTGCTCCGTCTGCGACACCGGTTGAACTTGCACTCGACTCGTTTATCAATCGTAATGCATGGAATAACCACTGGGGGTGGAACTTCGTTGGTCTGCCGACATTCGCTGCCAAGGCAGAGGGCGTGAAGGTTCCTTATCAGAAGAAATGTTTTGATGGCACTCTCGGTACTTTGGTTGAAGACCTTAAGGTAACGATGCAGGCTTCTGATGGTACTTGGTCGGAGCAGGTAGAGGCGGCTGAAGTGGAGATACTGCCGTTCAGTGCGTTCTTCGTTCAGGTTGACTCAGGTGGCAGTGCTTCGTTCGGCACAATGCCTGTTGCCTCCGCTCCGCTGAGAACCCGCGATACGGGAAGTATGGCGACGATGCGTGTCAGACTGTCGCTTGCAGATGCTATCTTGCCTATGGAAACTATTATCGATGAGAATGGTGATGAGGTTGAGGTAGAAGGTGCTCCGCTTGCTGATAAGACGACGATTGATATCAACGATAAGTTCACCGCCGGTTATGACCTTATGTATGACCTCGAGAAGAATATGAGTGCCGATGCTCGTCCGCAGGTTTATACTATAGCCGCAAAGGGTAATATGGTCTTCAATGCTATACCGGAAGCACAGGCGGCACAGATGATACCTGTCGGTGCCATCTTCCGCCACGATGGTGAGCATATTCTCTCTCTCAAGGGCGAGCCGAGCAGCGGTATAGAGGCAGTATATCTCTATGATGCAGAAACGCAACAGACGACCGACTTGATGCAAAGTGAGTATTCGTTTGAGGCTGAAGAGGGTATGTGCAACAGCCGCTTCTCACTTCAACTGAGGATTAGTCAGCGTGCCGACGTGACGACGGAGAATGAGATTATCGAGGCGAAGGATGGTATCGGCGTTCGCACAGCAGAAGGCGGCATTATGCTGACAGGTCTGCACGGTATGACGGATATCCGTGTGTATGATGCAACGGGTCGCATCGTTGCAACCGCTAAGGCTTCAGCAGAAACAACGATAAGTCTGCCGCAGTCAGGAGTATATATGCTGACTATTAACGGAAAGGATACAACCGAATCTATAAAGATAATTTACAAACGCTAATTAGAGGAGGTTAGAGATATGAAAAAGATGGTACATTTAAGTTTTTTGATTGTATTTGCCCTGCTGATGGCGGCAGGTGAGTTGAATGCGCAGGTAACCTCAGGATTAGAAGTGCCGATGACGGGAAGTGAGTTCTCAACGGGGGCGCAGTTTCAAAATATCAATGGTACGCAGCCGTTGGCACAACCGCAGATGGCAACCTCGCATGATTTCTATCAGACGAGCGAAAATGACGCTTCTTCTACTCGTAATCGCCGCCGTGTGTTAGGTGATGATGACGGAGAGGATAGTGATCCTGATGATAATAGCTCAACAGATCAACCGGGTTCAGTGTTACCCGTCGGTAACGGGTTGTGGGCTATGCTGTTTGCTGCTTTGGCGTATTGCGTAGGAATGCGTATCAGACGGCGCGAAGCATAATAGTATTAAGTGGAGCCATAGCATGCTATGGCTCCACTGCTTCCGATGAAACGGACGAAGCGTCCGCCATTACAATACTAACGAAACCAATGCATATAGCAGTAGCAGGAAATATAGGTGCCGGAAAGACGACTCTCACTCAGATGCTTGCCCGCCATTACGGTTGGGAAGCGCGGTTGGAGCCTGTTATGGTTAATCCTTATTTAGAAGATTACTATAAGGATATCAGCCGCTGGTCGTTTGCGCTGGAGGTGTATTTCTTGAAAGAGCGATTTCGTGATGTGCTTGAAATAGGCAGAACCGAACATACTGTTATACAAGATCGTTCGATTTTTGAGGGGGTGTATGTGTTCACTGAGAATAATTATCGTCAGGGTAATCTCTCAGAAACCGATTATAACACCTATATGGAATTATTTGAGTTGATGACACTGGTCACCCGTACGCCCGACCTTATGATTTATTTGAGAAAGTCAGTGCCGGAATTGGTGAGACAGATACAGAAGCGAGGGCGCGACTATGAGCAGCAGATGCAACTCGACTACCTGAAAGGTCTGAACGAGAGGTACGAAGATTTTATCTTCAACAAGTATAAGGGTAAGGTGCTTGTGGTTGAGAGCGACGGCTTAGATTTCGAGCATATCCCCGAACAATTCGGCTCTATCGTAAACAGAATAGATGCACAACTGTTCGGTCTGTTCAGTTAATATTCATTTTCACTTTGTTTTTTCATTTTTCATTTTTCATTTTTCATTTCTTTATGCATATAGCGGTAGCAGGTAATATAGGAGCAGGTAAGACGACTCTTACCAATATGCTCGCCAAACATTACGGTTGGACACCTAAGTTCGAGTCTGTGGAGTATAATCCGTATTTGGAAGATTTCTATGCCGACATGAGTCGCTGGTCGTTTAACTTGCAGATATACTTCCTTAATAAGCGTTTTAAGGATGTGGTGGCAATATCGAAAGAGGAAGCAACCATTATTCAGGATCGTACTATCTACGAAGATGCCCGTATCTTCGCTCCGAACTTGTATGAGCAGGGATATATGTCCGATCGCGATTTTCAGAATTATACCGACTTGTTCGATTTGATGATGTCGCTTGTCAAGTATCCCGACCTGCTTATCTACCTGCGCTCATCGATTCCAAATCTCATTGCTCAGATACAGAAGCGAGGCAGGGCATACGAGGCATCGATGCGAATAGATTATCTGCAAGGTCTGAACGAGAAATATGAGCGCTGGATTGCTGACTATAAGGGCAAACTGCTTATAATAGATAAGGACAAGGTAGAGTTCCTCGATAATCCTGAGGGTTTCAATTATATTACGGATAGAATAGATGCGGAATTGTTCGGTCTGTTCCCGTTTGAGGCATCGGAAGGTGTAGGAAGAGAAGTATAACATTCCCATAAAAGTATCGCTATTTCTATCGCTCGCTTCATAGAATATCTCCGAGTAGAGAGGCGTTATTCGGAGCATACCGTAAAGGCATACGAGCAGGACCTTCGTGAGTTCTGCCGTTTTCTTAATGTGCCCGTTGAAGAGTGGCAGCCGACACAGAGCACTACGGCAGATGTCCGTGCGTGGTTAGTGTCGCTGTTGGATGGCGGCGTTACACCTCGAACGGCACGGCGTAAGCTGTCATCGCTCAGATCTTATTACAAGTATCTGCTGCGTCTCGGTATGACGACGGTTGATATAACGCGTGGCGTTATTGCCCCGAAGATGCAGAAACCGCTGCCTGTTTTCTTCAAAGAGGAAGAGATGAACCGCGCGGAGGAACAGATGGAGTGGAGCGATGACTATGAGTCAATGCGCGACAGCCTTATTATTGAGATGCTATACGAAACAGGTATGCGTCGGGCTGAGATGTTAGGCTTGAAAGATGATGATGTAGACCTTCGTCAGCATCAGGTCAGGGTATTTGGCAAGCGGCGGAAAGAAAGGATAGTACCGTTTGGGGAGAGGCTGACGGCTATGATTGAAAGGTATTTGAGTTGTAGGGAAGAAACATTCGGCGTAAGGAATAACGGGGAGCAAGATGTCTCTCTTGCTTTCTTTCTTAACAGTAAAGGCAAGCCGCTTACGGAGTCGCAGTTGTATAAGATAGTGCGTGACAGAATGGGGGAGGTGAGTACTTTGAAGAAACATTCGCCGCATGTTCTCAGACATACTTTTGCTACAACGATGCTCAACAACGGGGCGGATATCAATACCATAAAAGATTTGCTCGGACATGCCTCTCTTGCTGCTACGCAGGTTTATACCCACACCACTTTTGAGCAACTTAAAGAAGTGTATCAAAAGTCGCACCCGCGTGCAATGAAGGATTAGGTTAAACCTGAATAAGTCATTATAGGGATAATAAATGCAAGTAGGTTGTGATTTGCCCGAAAAGATAGCGGGCAAATCATTTTTTTTATTTTTTTTTGTCAAAATATTTGGTAGGTTCAAAAAAAAGCATTACCTTTGCAACGCTTTTCTATCGGGGATAGAGCGAAAGTGATCTTTTACAATTTCGTGCGATGCCTGTTGTACTACCCAAAATCGTACATCGTACATCTGTAAATCGTAAATGATTTTGCCTCTTTAGCTCAGTTGGCCAGAGCACGTGATTTGTAATCTCGGGGTCGTTGG
>CAKZZM010000085.1 GCA_937885465.1 uncultured Bacteroidales bacterium | reverse complement strand
AATCTCTCGGCAACTGCATCTACCTTAGCGACTCGGCTGAAGAAGTGGAGAAGAAGATAAAGAGCATGTACACTGACCCCACCCACCTCAAGGTGAGCGATCCCGGACATCTTGAAGGCAATGCCGTCTTCACCTATCTTGACGCCTTCTGCCGAGACGAACATTTCGAGCGTTATTGGCAGGATTATAAAAATTTAGACGAACTGAAAGCACATTACACCGCAGGCGGACTCGGCGACATGAAGTGCAAACTCTTCCTTAATAAGATTATGCAAGAGATGCTTGAGCCTATTCGCAACCGCCGCCACTACTGGGAACAGCATATACCTGAGGTATATGATATCCTTCGCCGCGGCACGGAAGAGGCTCGCAAACAAGGGCATGCAACAATAGAAGAGGTGCGACGCGCCATGCGCATCAACTACCTCGATGATGCCGAACTGCAAAAAGCACAAATGGAAAAGTATTTTAGTGCCGAACACTAATCAAACAAACAATAAAGACATAGCCTAAAATATGCACTTAATGAAGGGTTAAAAGTCTAAAAAACAATTCACCGCACACATACACCTATGGCTACATCAACCCAACAAAAACAAGAACTGTACAAAACCATCTGGCAGATTGCTAACGACCTGCGCGGAGCCGTCGATGGTTGGGATTTCAAACAATACGTGCTCGGCATGCTGTTCTACCGCTATATATCGGAGAACATAACAACCTATATCAACGACCTGCAACACAAAGCAGGCGTTACCGACTTCGACTACACCACCTTCAACGATTCCGAAGCCATCTCCGCCAAAGAGCAGATAGTGAAAGAGAAAGGGTTCTTTATCCTGCCCTCCCAACTCTTCGCTAACGTGCGTCGCAATGCCGCCGCAGATGAGAATCTCAACATGACCCTTGCCGAGGTCTTCAAGTCTATCGAAGCGTCCGCTATCGGCACCGACAGCGAGCAGGATATGCGCGGACTGTTCGACGACCTCGATGTCAACTCTTCCAAACTCGGTGCCACCGTCTCCAAACGCAACGAACGCCTCGTCAAGATTCTCAACGCCATAGGTGACATGAACCTCGGCAACCTCAAAGAGAATAAGATAGATGCCTTCGGCGATGCCTATGAGTTCCTCATGACTATGTACGCCGGCAGTGCAGGCAAGTCCGGCGGCGAGTTCTTCACGCCGCAGGAGGTAAGCGAGCTCCTCGCACGCATCGCCACTCTCGGCAAACAGAAAGTGAACAAGGTCTATGACCCCGCCTGCGGCTCAGGCTCCCTGCTCATGCAATGCGCTAAGGTGCTCGGAAAGGAGAATATACGTCAGGGGTTCTTCGGACAGGAGATAAACCAGACCACCTACAACCTCTGCCGTATCAATATGTTCCTCCACGACATCAACTATAACCACTTCGACATAGCCCTCGGCGACACGCTCATCGAGCCGCACCACTGGGACGATCAGCCCTTTGATGTCATCGTCAGCAACCCGCCATACTCCATCCGCTGGGTGGGGGACGATAATCCTATCCTCATCAACGACCCGCGTTTTGCGCCTGCCGGTGTACTCGCCCCGAAATCCAAAGCCGACCTCGCCTTCACCATGCACATGCTCTCGTGGCTCTCCGCCGAAGGAACAGCGGCTATCGTTGAGTTCCCGGGCGTGCTATACCGTGGTGGCGCAGAACAGAAGATACGCCAATATCTCATTGATAATAACTACATCGACACCGTCATCCAACTACCTGCTAACCTCTTCTTCGGTGTCTCTATCGCTACCTGTATCATCGTCATCAAGAAGAACAAAAGCGACAACAAAACGCTCTTCATCGACGCCTCCAATGAGTTCGCCCACGAGGGCAACAAGAACAAACTCACACCGCAGAACATACAGCGGATCATGGCCATGTATGCGGACCGCGCCACCTCGCCGCATTATACCAGCCTCATAAGCAATGCAGATATTGCCGACAACGGCTATAACCTCTCCGTGAACTCATACGTAGAGCAAGAGGACACCCGCGAGCAGATAGACATCGATCAACTCAACGCCGAGCTTCGGCAGATAGTAGCCCGCGAGAACGAACTGCGCGAGCAAATAGACGAGCTGATAGCAACGCTATAACCACACACAAGAAACAAACGTACGCAAGAAACAAATGAACGCAAGCACCTCACATACCCCCGCGCTGACGCGCGGCGCAGGCAACGAAAGCAACACCGCGCTGACGCGCGCCGCAGGATACGAAGGCAACACCGCGCTGACGCGCGCCGCAGGCAACGAAAGCCGCCCCGCTTCGTCCTCTGCTCCGAGCGTGAGCTCGGAGTTCCGCTTTTCGTCCTCTGCTGCGGGCATCAGCCCGCAGTTCCGTGCCCCCGTCAAGCACAGCAAACTACGCCGCAAGAACGGACACGACTACACCAAGCCCGCCGCCTACCTGATCACCGTCTCCACCACAGGTCGCCAACGCCTGCTCGGCTCCCTCGCAGGCGACAGCCCCGACACCGCACATATAATCCCCACCGCCCTCGGCACGGCGGTGATAGCCGCCTTCCGTGACATAGAGAGCAAGGTAAAAGAGAAAACAGGCTGCCGTGTACAGGTGCTGCAGTACCAACTCATGCCCGACCATTTTCATGGCATACTATACATACGCGACCCGCTGCCGGCATCGTGGCACTTAGGTAAGATCATCGGCGCATGGAAAGGAGCCTGCTCGCGTGCCTACTGGAGCCTTACCGCCGCGCTGACGCGCGGGGCAGGCAACGAAGGAAACACCGCGCTGACGCGCGGCGCAGGAGACGAAAGGCAGCCCCTCTTCAGCGCGGGGTATAACGACCGCCCCTTACTTAACCGAGGGCAGCTGCAAGGCTGGATAGCTTACCTGCGCGATAACCCGCGCCGACTATGGCTGAAGCACCACTATCCCGACCGCCTGCGCAAGACATATAATTTCCGTGCCGGCGAGAGCGGGACAGCCTACACCGCCGTAGGCAACACGTTCCTGCTGACCTACCCCGACCGCCAACAGGTGCGCTGCCACCGTAACCTCACACCCGAACAGATACAAGCCGAGGTGGAGCATTACCTCACCTTAGCACGGGCGGGAGTGGTGCTTATCTCGCCTTTCATCTCCCCCGCCGAGAAAGCCGTGTATGAGGCCTGCTATAGCGAGCGGCTGCGGATGGTGAGGTTAGTCAAGCGTGCCATGGATGGGCAGTTCGTCTATCCGCAGGGTAGGAACTTCGATGGTTGCGTGCAGGGCTTTCTGTTGGTGCTATCACCTTTCCCTACGGGCAGCGAGGAGGCGGCAGAGAGAAGCATCACCCGTGACCAATGCCTCTCGCTCAACGACTACGCTGCCGACCTCGCCTCCTCTGCCCGCCGTATCCGCGAAGGCTATAACGGACGCGTACCCACCGCGCTGACGCGCGCCGCAGGCAACGAAAGCCGCCCCCTTTCGTCCTCTGCTGCGGGTTCCCTTTCGTCCTCCCCTTCGTCCTCCTTTTCGTCAACTGCTGCGGGCGTCAGCCCGCAGCCTAATCCCATGCTACAATGACAAACACCACACACATAGAACAAATGATTGCCGACCTATGCCCCAATGGAGTAGAATGGAAAAGGCTGGGGGAAGTATTAGACTATGAGCAACCTACGCCCTACATCGTCAAAAATACTGATTATGATGATTCATATTTGACACCCGTACTCACAGCAGGGCAGAGTTTTATTTTAGGATATACTAACGAAAAGGAAGGTATTTATAAAGCATCAAAAGAACAGCCTACGATAATATTTGATGACTTTACGACTTCTTTCCATTGGGTGGAATTTGACTTTAAAGTTAAAAGTTCTGCAATGAAAATGTTGCGCCCTAAAAAGGAGGTAAACATCAATTTCCGCTTTGTTTATTATGCAATGCAATGCATAAAATTTCAAGCAACAGAGCATACTCGATATTGGATTTCTAAGTATTCACAATTCGAAATCCCCATTCCTTCTCTTGTTATTCAGGAAAGGATAGTGGAGGTTTTGGACAAATTTTCGGCGCTTGCAGCGGAGCTGCAAGCGGAGCTGCAATTGCGTCGTAAGCAGTATGAGTACTATCGTACCCAACTGCTTACGCCGCATACGGATGGCAATCCTGCCGGAGACTCAACCGATGATCGCAATTGGGGTTTGCAAGAGCAAGAGCCTCGGCACGCGAGCCGCGTGCACTCCGACAATAATGCAACGCTCGGAGGCGTTGACCACTATGATAATGCAACGCTCGGAGGCGTGGGTCACAATGATAATGCAACGCTCGGAGGCGTTGCCCACTATATGCCTATCCCTTCGGTATCCTATAAGTATCCCTATAGTCAAACATGGGAATGGAAAACACTGGGGGAGGTGTGTACGAAAATAGTATCAGGAGGTACTCCCGCCAGAAATCATGCAGAGTACTTTGAAGGCACCATACCATGGATGAGAACACAGGAAGTGGATTGGAAAGAGGTCTATGATACAGAAATTCACATTACAGAAGATGCAGTAAAAAATTCCTCAGCAAAGTTAATACCTGCTAATTGCGTAATTATTGCTATGTATGGAGCTACTGCCGGAAAATCCTGCATAAACAAAATCCCTGTTACAACAAATCAAGCTTGCTGTAATTTAGAGATAGACCCAGCGCAAGCCATGTATAAGTATGTGTATTATTGGGTATGTAAAGAATATGAGAATATAAAAGGAATGGGTGAAGGTTCACAGAATAATATCAATGCTCAAAAGATTAAGTCCTACAAACTCCCCATCCCCCCTCTCTCTGAGCAAGAGCGGATAGTGGCTATCTTGGATAAGTTCGAAGCCTTGACGACCAGCCTGACGGATGGCATCCCTGCCGAGCAAGCCGCACAACAGAAAAGATATGAATACTACCGCGACAAACTCTTGAGTTTTCCCCGACAAACCTCCCACAACGAATAATTAAGCATTGTTATGAATTTGATTTCCGAAAACACTCAATCGACCGTTGTTGCTAAGTTTGAGCATCAGGCATCGGCTCGTGAGGCCTACCAGAGCGAAGCTGAGTTGGAACAGGCTTTTATCAGTCAGTTGCAACGGCAAGGTTATGAGTACCTGCCTATTCACACGGAGGCAGACCTTATTGCTAACCTGCGTGCGCAACTTGAGCGACTGAACAGCATCCGCTTTACCGACAATGAGTGGGAGGGTTTCTTCCGCACGAAGATAGCCAATCAGAACGCCTCTATCCAAGATAAGACGCGTCTCTTGCAAGATGACCGCACCACGCAGATTCTCTTGCTTCGCGATGATGGTACCTATCAGAACATGCGCCTCTTGGACAAGCACCGTATCCACGAGAACCACCTGCAGGTCATCAATCAGTATGTGCCGGACGGCGGCAAGCATGCCAACCGCTATGATGTCACTATCTTGGTCAATGGTCTGCCGATGGTACATATCGAACTCAAGCGTCGCGGTGTAGCCCTGCGTGAGGCGTTCAACCAGATCAACCGCTACAAGCGCGACTCGTTCTGGGCGGGAAGCGGGCTGTATGAGTACGTGCAACTGTTTGTCATCTCCAACGGCACGGAGACGAAATACTACTCCAACACGACCCGTTATCAGGCAGTCAAGGAAGCCACGACCCGCCGTTATGGTGTGGCACAAGCCAGTATGCGCTCGCAGTGTGCTTTTGAGTTCACCTCGTACTGGGCGGACTTCGAGAACCAGCGCATCATCGACCTTGAGGACTTCACCGCCACTTTCTTCCAGAAACACTCTATCCTTCATATCCTCTGCCGGTACTGCGTCTTCACGGCGGAGAACCTGCTGCTGGTGATGCGTCCGTATCAGATATGTGCCACGGAAGCTATCCTGCAGCGTATCCTCATTGCTACCAACCAACGCCAACTCGGCAAGCGAGAGGCAGGTGGGTATATATGGCACACCACCGGTTCGGGCAAGACACTCACGTCCTTCAAAACCGCACAATTAGCGAGCGAGCTCGGGTATATCGACAAGGTGCTGTTCGTGGTGGACCGCAAGGACTTGGACTACCAGACCATGCGCGAGTACGACCGCTTCAAGAAAGGCTCGGCTAACTCGAATAAGTCAACGGCGGTGCTCAAACAGCAGTTAGAGGACAACAGCGATGCTGCGAAAATCATCATCACCACCATACAGAAACTGTCGATCTTCTGCAAGAAGAACCCGCGCCATGAGGTGTATGGCAAGCATGTGGTTATTATCTTCGATGAGTGCCACCGTTCGCAGTTCGGCGAGATGCACCGCCTGATAACCTCGCGCTTCAAGCAATATCATATCTTCGGTTTCACCGGCACGCCTATCTTCCCCGATAACGCCAACGGTCTTGACACCACGGAAAGCGTCTTCGGCACACGCCTGCACACTTATACGGTCATCAATGCCATAGCCGACCGTAACGTGCTGCCTTTCCGCGTTGAGTATATAAGGACGGTGGACATCAAGCCCGATGTACGGGATGAGCAGGTGCCGGATATACTGCGCGAACAGGCTCTCCTCGCGCCCGAACGCATACGGCAGGTGGTGAGATATACCTTGGAACATTTCGACCAAAAGACCAAGCGCAACCAGTCCTATAAACTGCAAGACAAACGCATACTCGGCTTCAACTCCATCTTCGCAACAGCAAGTATTCCTGCCGCTAAGATGTATTACAACGAGTTCCTTAAGCAGATGTCAGCCCTGCCGGAAGACCGTCGGTTGAAGATTGCCACTATCTTCTCCTACGCCGCCAACGAGGGTGAGACAGAGGCGAGCGGACTGCTGCGCGAGGAGAACTCCGACTCCGCCGAGGCTCTCGACGCTCCGTCGCGCGAGTTCCTCGATAAAGCCATACGCGACTATAATGAGATGTTCCACACTAACTTCTCCACCGAGGGCGATGCGTTCCAAAACTACTACAAGGATGTGTCGCAGCGGATGAAGAACCGCGAGTTGGATATGCTCATTGTGGTTAATATGTTCCTCACGGGCTTCGATGCCACCACGCTCAACACGCTGTGGGTGGATAAGAACCTGCAACTGCACGGGCTGATGCAGGCATATTCGCGCACCAACCGTATCCTCAACTCCGTCAAGACCTTCGGCAATATAGTCTGCTTCCGCAACCTCGAAGATGCCACCAACGATGCGCTACGGCTCTTTGGCGACAACGATGCCTGCGGAGTGGTGCTGCTGCGCACTTTCGAGGAGTACTTCGAGGGCTTCGAGGAGAACGGCAAGCACCATTTGGGTTATCGCGAGTTGGTGGGGAGTCTGCTCAGGGATTTCCCTATCTCGCAACCGCTGCTTGGCGAGGAGCAGGAGAAAGCGTTTATCAAGACTTTCGGCACTTACCTGCGAGCCGTCAATATCCTCTCTACCTTCGACCAATATGCGGAGCGTCGCCTGCTAACCGATTATCAGGAGCAGGACTACCGCAGCCGGTACCTTGACCTGCGCGATAAATACCGCTCCGAGCGAGGTGCTAAGGCGGTGAATATCAACGATGACCTGCAGTTCGAGATAGAACTGCTCAAGCAGGTGGATGTGAATATAGATTATATTCTGCGTCTGATAGAGGAGGCGCGGAAGGACAAGGCAGAGGACACTCAGCAGTTCGTTGAGATCACCCTTCGTCGCGCTATCGGTGCCAGCGATAAACTGCGCAACAAGCGCGAACTGATAGAGGAATTTGTGATGCGTTATTCAGGGGCAAACATACAAGAGGAGTGGACGCATTTCGTGCGCGAGCGTGCCACAGAGCAACTCGATGAGATGATTGCGGCGCAGAACCTGAATCGTGAGGCTACGTATGCTTTTATGCAACATTCGTTCCAGATAGGCGAGATAGAGGAGAACGGTATAGCCATCACCGAGTGCCTGCCGCCGATGCCGCTGTTCGGCGCAGCCAACGCCCGCGCAGAAAAGAAAGCGCAGGTGCTGGCGCTCCTGCGCGAGTATTTCGAGAGGTATTATGATATTTTGGATGGGGATTTTATAGGGAAAGGTAATCAGCCATTAAAATAACAAGCCGATAAAATAGGCACATTTCGGTTCGCTGATTACATCAAGATACAACAATTTAGTGAGATATGCAAAATAAAAATAAAAATTTGTTATTATTCATAAAAAGAGAAACAAATGATTTGTATTATTACTGAAAATTGCTTACCTTTGCAGAGATATAGACTACATATAAAGTACGAAATATGTAATCTTAACAGCTTTTAATTTTAACGAACAAAAAAAATCACAATGAACACAGCAGCAATTTTATTGAGCATTGGAGTATTCTTGGGAGTGATACTCTTGCTCGTGATTGTGTTGCTTGTTGCGAAGCGTTATCTCGTAGCAAGCGGCAATGTGAAGGTGACTATTAACGGCGACAAGGAGTACGATGTTCCTGCCGGAGGGTCACTATTATCAACAATGGCAAACGCCGGTGTGTTCCTTCCCTCCGCTTGCGGTGGTAAGGGTTCATGCGGTCAGTGCAAATGCCAAGTATTAGACGGCGGCGGTGAGATATTGCCGACAGAGACAGTACATTTCTCTCGCAAAGAGCAGAAAGACCATTGGCGTCTCGGTTGCCAGGTAAAGGTTAAGCAAGACCTGCAACTGAAAGTGCCGGAATCAGTACTCGGAGTCAAAGAATGGGAATGTACCGTTATCTCGAACAAGAATGTAGCGTCGTTCATCAAAGAGTTCAAGGTAGCACTACCTCCCGGAGAGCACATGGATTTCGTGCCCGGTTCGTATGCGCAAATCAAGATACCGACATACGATATCTATTACAAAGATTTCGATCGCGAGTTGATTGGCGACTTATATGTGCCGTCATGGGAGAAATTCGGTATCTTCGGTCTGCATCAGAAGAACGACACGCCTACAATTCGCGCATACTCAATGGCCAATTATCCTGATGAGGGTGATATCATCACACTGACGGTGCGTATTGCTACACCCCCGTTCAAGCCGAAGGACCAAGGTCCCGGCTTTATGGATGTTCCTTGTGGTATTGCTTCAACATATATATTCTCCCTCAAACCCGGTGATAAAGTGACGATGTCAGGTCCTTACGGCGATTTCCACCCCGTCTTCGACTCAAAGAAAGAGATGATATGGGTAGGCGGTGGTGCCGGTATGGCTCCGCTTCGTGCACAGATAATGCACATGCTCAAGACTCTCCACACTCGCGACCGCGAGATGCACTATTTCTATGGTGCTCGTGGCATTGACGAGGTCTTCTTTATGGAAGACTTCCTCGAACTGGAGAAGGAGTATCCTAATTTCCATTTCCATTTGGCGCTTGACCGCCCCGACCCGAAGGCCGACTCTCTCGGCATCAAATATACTCCGGGCTTCATCGCTCCTGTCATGGGCGATACTTACCTCAAACAGCATGAAGCACCTGAAGATATAGAATATTATCTCTGCGGTCCTCCAATGATGGCAAAAACGGTTCTCGACCTTCTGCACTCACTCGGCGTAGAAGATCAAGATATCCGCTTCGATAACTTCGGAGGATAAGCAGCCGAAAGCCGAGTAAGGGGACTAAGGGACTAAGTACCAAGGGACTAAGTTGAAAGCATAAATTAATCGTAAATCAGATACTATGGATAAGCTCGGATATGTAAGAGTAGGTGCTGCCGTACCGGAGATGCGGGTTGCAGACATCGAATACAACAAGCAGCAAATAATAAGCATGATAGCGGAGGCAGCAAAAGAGAATGTCAATGTTGTGTGCTTTCCTGAATTATGCATAACGGGTTACACCTGCGCCGACCTCTTCTTCCTGCAAGACTTGCAGCAGCAGGCGTTATCTGCATTAGAAGATATCTGTTACGCCACTCGCTCTTTAAGTACGATAGTGATTGTCGGCTGTCCGCTCAAAGTAGATAACAACCTATATAACTGCTCGTTTGTGTTGTCTGATGGCGAGGTTATCGGCGTTGTTCCGAAAGTTAACCTGCCCAACACGGGTGAGTTCTACGAGAAGCGTTGGTTCACTCCGGGGCGCGACTCGCATGTTAAGACCCTTGATCTCTTTTCCGGTGATGTTCCTTTCGGACACGACCTGCTTTTCACCACCCCCGATTATGTCTTCGGTATAGAGATGTGCGAAGATCTATGGTCACCTCTGCCCCCCTCAACGCAGTTAGCGATACAGGGGGCGGAGATAATCTTCAATCTCTCCTCCTCCAACTGCATAACAGGCAAGCACGATTTCCGTCGCCGGATGATAACTCAGCAGTCTGCCCGCGTACACTGCGGCTACGTCTATACATCATCGGGCGTAGGAGAGAGCAGCACTGATGTAGTATTCTCCGGCAGCACTTACATCGCTGAAAACGGCGATATGATAGCCGAGGGAGAGCGTTTCCGCCGCAGTTCGAATATGCTCATTAGCGAGATTGACATTGAGCGACTTCGCACTGATCGTCAGCGCAATAATAACTTCACCGCCGATCACCAAGGCGAATATCGCAGGGTGAGCGTTACGGCGGCAAGCTGCAATATCGTGGAGCCCGAACATAGATACTTCTCCACTACCCCATTCCTGCCGGAGGGGACGGATGTCGAATCGTTCTACTCTGATGTATTGTCGATACAAACCTCAGGTTTGGCAAAACGCTGGGAGCACACACACGCAAATACGCTTATCATCGGTATATCAGGCGGTTTAGACTCAACGCTGGCACTACTCGTCAGTTGCCTCACAGCCGACCTAATCAATATACCACGCGAGAAGATTATAGGTGTTACCATGCCCGGCTTCGGTACCAGCGACCGCACTTATCAAAACGCTCTGCATCTTATGAATAAGTTAGGCATCACGCAGCGAGAGATAAGTATAGCGGCTGCCGTTACGCAACATTTCGAAGATATAGGTCATGATCCTACAATGCGGGATATAACTTACGAAAACTCGCAGGCTCGAGAGCGCACTCAGATTCTAATGGATATGGCCAATCAAGACAACGGTCTTGTAGTAGGGACAGGCGATTTGAGTGAGTTAGCACTCGGATGGGCCACTTATAATGGTGATCAAATGTCAATGTACGGCGTTAATGCCGGTATCCCAAAGACCTTAGTTCGCGGAGTGGTCAATTACGCAGCAATGAATATCTTCGGCGGAGAGATTGCCACCATACTTAGAGATATTATTGACACTCCTGTCTCCCCCGAACTGCTACCTACTGACGAAGACGGTGAGATAACGCAAAAGACTGAAGACAAAGTGGGGCCTTACGAACTTCACGACTTCTTCATCTACTACTTTATGCGCTACGGTTTTTCAGTTAAGAAGATATTATATATGGCAGATCAGGCTTTTCGCGACAAGTACGACCACGATACTATAGAGCACTGGCTACAGGTGTTTGTCCGCCGCTTTGTGTCTCAACAATATAAGCGGTCGTGCCTGCCTGATGGTCCGAAGGTAACCTTCGTCAGTCTCTCGCCTCGCGGCGATTGGCGTATGCCCTCAGATGCCGCGCTGCATTTTCACTAAAGTAAAAAGACCTCTTCCTAAAAAGAGCAGAGAACAAACGGGCGAAGCCCTACAAAACACGAGAAAATGAGAAGAAGCATTGCCATTATCTGCGCTATGACGATGACCATATCATGCGTTGTGGCGCAGATAATTGAACCTATACATTGGTCAATTGAGATAAACGATCTTAATGATACGATTTGCGACGTTCAGGAGTGCGCTGCCGCTCCTCCTTGCCAAGAAGTGCTCATCAAAGCGCAAATTGACGAGGGTTGGCATTTGTATAGTCAGTCGATTCCCGAAGGCGGTCCTATCGCAACCTCTTTCAGTTACGAGGGTGCGCAAGCGTCGGAAACATCTGCCGACATTACCCTCTATGGGACGACCACAACCGATGCCCCGCTTATCTCCGCTTACGATGAGAATTTTGAGATGCTTCTCTCATACTACGAAGGCACTGTCGTTTTTCGCCAACTGACGAGCAAAGGAGATGTTAGCGCAACCGTCAGATATATGGCGTGCAATGACGCAATGTGCCTCCCGCCGACGGAGGAAAAACTAAACACGAAGGACGAAGGGCAAGGCACGAAGTACGATGTACCGAGTGCAGAGTCAGCAGATAACAGTCAGTCGGGCGACAGGTCTCTGCTTACGATATTTTTACTTGGCTTGCTCGGCGGGTTACTTGCTATCTTTACCCCGTGCGTGTGGCCTATCATACCGATGACCGTATCTTTTTTCATAAAGCGCGGAGGCGGTCTGCGCTCTGCAATGCTATACGGTATAGCCATTATCATTATCTATGTCGGTTTAGGACTATTACTGACAGTCATCTTTGGGGCTTCAGCCCTGAATTCTCTTTCCACAAACGCCATCGTCAATTTGGTGTTCTTCGCCATCTTGGTAATTTTCGCCTTGTCATTCTTCGGTCTGTTTGAAATAACATTACCCTCTTCCTGGTCAACACATTTCGACAATCGTGCTTCGTCTGCGACAGGTTTCCTATCCATCCTCTTCATGGCGTTTACGCTCGTGATAGTATCTTTTTCCTGCACCGGTCCTATTATCGGCACCTTACTTGTTGAGGCTGCGGGCAAATCCCTATTAGCACCGGCAATAGGTATGTTAGGCTTCGCTATTGCCCTCGCCTTACCCTTCTCGCTGTTCGCTATGTTTCCCGAATGGCTAAAAAAAGCACCACGCTCAGGCGATTGGATGCAATCATTCAAGGTGGTGTTGGCATTCATTGAGTTAGCACTATCGCTCAAATTCCTCTCCGTGGCAGATATGGCATACGGTTGGGGCATATTACCGCGTTGGCTTTTCCTCACCTTATGGATAATTATATTCTTGGCGATGGGTATCTACTTGCTTGTCGGCATAAAAAAAATAAGCACGACACGCAAAGTAATTCGCATTGTGCTTATTATAGCATCATGGGGATTTGCCGCTTACCTTATCCCCGGTTTATGGGGTGCACCGGTTAAGGTTGTGTCCGCCTTTGCTCCTCCTATGCCAATAGAGGGGCGCGAGGTCTTCAGCGATTTTGACGAGGGTATGGCATATGCACGACAAGAGGGCAAACCTGTTCTGCTCGACTTCAGCGGTGTAGGGTGCGTCAACTGCCGTAAGATGGAAGCCTATGTCCTCGCAGATACGGCAGTACAAGCACGACTGAAAAACTACGTCCTGATAGAACTATATGTTGATATCAAGGGAGGAGAAGGCGAGAAGAACTCACGCTTACAAAGAGAGATGTTCGGTGCTAACGCACAGCCTTACTATATTCAGTTATCGCCAAACGGGGATAAGATATCCGAGCCCTACGCATTTTCAACCAACCCGCAAGCTTTTATCGAATGGCTCAAAATAAGTAACTGAGTAATTAGCTTTCAACTTTAGCCTCGGCGCATTTTTTTGAGGGCGCGGGAACGATGCGAGATTGAATTTTTGGTTTCTTCCGGCAGTTGCGCGAATGTCTCGGAATAACCTTCGGGGATGAAGATAGAGTCATAACCGAACCCTCGTTCGCCTCTTTCTTCCGTAGCCATCTGTCCTCTAACTATACCCTCAAACTGAGAGATACTATTCTCTTCACCTTCAAAAGTTATAAGCGTCATCACCGTTCTAAATTGCGCAGCGCGATTATCCTTGCCGCGCAACTCTTCTAATACCTTTCTTCTGTTAGCAGCACTGTCGGTCGGTTCGCCCGCATAGCGGGCAGTATAAACTCCCGGCGCACCGCCTAACGCTTCAATCTCTAAACCGGTATCATCTGCGAAACAACCTTGTATATCAGACACCGGCATATTTTTCCTCAACCAACCTGCTACAAACTCAGCCTTAAAGAGAGAATTATCCTGCAAGGTATTGCCATCCTCAGGAATATCAGCCTGCAAGCATAGCGAGTCAAGACTGAGAATCTCAATATCTGACAGTATCTTCCTCGCCTCTGCTAACTTGTGAGCATTATTGGTCGCAAAAACTAATTTCATAAAGATATAAATACGGCGAAAGAGTGAAGTATTGCTATCTAAAATAGAGATAACTGAGCATTAGCAGAGGCACCTGTTTCTGATTCAGCTTTGCTGTTTTTTGTTTCTGCCGATGCTGCATTTGCCTTCTGTTTCTTACTGTCTGATTTGGTTCTTTTTTTATCCGCAATCGGCTCAACCTTGCCGAAATATGAGGCGAAGAACATGTCACCCTTAAACCATTTTGGCACAACGCCTTTGGTTTTGAGTACATTGACGGTTCGGACATCAACAAGTGAAATAACCTCAATCTCACCGCCTGACTTATCATCTTTGGCGGCGAGATACCATTGCATATCGTTTTGGGCGATACAATATGGCAATACTATTCTTTCGCTCGCGCCCTTTTCCTGCGTTAGTTTCAGCATGACCAGTCTCTTGTTGCGCATCGCATCAAGCAGCGTGGCAAGATGCTCGCTGCCATCGTTGGTCCGGCTCCATACCACCTTTTTTTGCATATCGGGTGAGTCCAACAAGAGATTGGCAAAAGTGAGAACATTACAAAGTTTTGTTCGGAAATCGCTACCCATATTTCCCGCTCTGTCGGAAATATAGTAGCGATTTCCGTCAAACTTGTCGCAACCTATATAAATTCCGAGCAAATCGGCGATAGCATCTTTGTGCCGATGAAAAGACCTAAGCGGATACACCTTGTCGCCTTTCTCGTTAAGAGGCGACCTTGCCCACCGCTCATCTATCTCTCGCTTAGTGATACGTCCCGCCGTGCGGATAGTATCAACAAGCCACGCATATTGATTATATAGGTTTGCAGCCATAATTGTTTAGGGTACTTCTAAAAATTACTTTATTGGGATTTCGGAATTTTTCTTGAGTAGATTTTTGGCTTGAATGAGGGAGCAATGCGGGCATTGTGACCGAGTGAAAGTCAAAAAGATACCAAGAAAAAGCCGAAAGACTAATAAAAGTTTAAATTATGTTTATTAATAGGGGATAATCTAAAACGTGGAATTTTTAGAAGTACCCTTTACTTTTTGAAGTATCTGTTAAATAGACCTTGGAAGCCTGCGCCATGCCTTGCCTCGTCCTTAGCCATCTCGTGAACAGTGTCATGAATAGCGTCAAGATCGAGTGCCTTAGCACGCTTTGCAATTCGCAGTTTCTCCTCGCAAGCACCTGCTTCTGCCATCATTCGCTTTTCGAGGTTTACTTTGGTATCCCATACTATCTCACCAAGCAACTCTGCGAATTTTGCGCAGTGCTCTGCCTCTTCGAAGGCATACTGCCGGAATGCGGCTGCAATCTCAGGATAACCCTCTCTGTCAGCCTGACGCGACATTGCTAAATACATACCTACTTCAGTTGCCTCGCCCATAAACTGAGCATTCAAATCTTTACGCATCTCTTCATCAGTGTTTTTTGCAACACCTAACACATGCTCGCAAGCGAAAGCAATTCCTTTACTCTCATCAACAACTTTCCATTCAACGATTTGTTTACATTGAGGGCAACGCTCCGGTGCCTCATCCCCCTCGTGAACATAGCCACAGATGGGGCAGATAAATTTCTTTGCCATAATTGTTTGTTATTTTGATTGTGAATAAATGAAAATCAGCTGATCTTCCATCATATAGATATCGCTTTTCGAAATACCTTTCTCTAAAAGGAAATGTCGGTCAGGACGAAAATCTTGCAAGAAAGATTTAAGATTATCGTGCATCTGCATCGCTCTTTGGTATGCGACAAGCGCTTCATATCTCTTCCCCGTAACAAAACAAAGATGCCCTCTATTGAGATAGTCGATATCTTTCATCTTGTCTTGTGCTTGCAACTTATCGTAATAGAGAGTAGCATTATCAAAATCGTCACACAGGAAAGCGCACCATGCTAATGACCTCTCCACTTTCGGGTTGCCCTCATGCTTTAAGTCTATTAAGAAATATTCCTTCAGAGCCTCCGCATATAACTCAACCCTTTCAAGACATTTTGCATATTGATAATGGTAAAGCATATCGTCCTGCCTTATGCTAAGCAGGGTCTGCATCACTTCCAATGCACCGGCATAATTCTCTAATTTATTATAACAGAACACCATCTGCCTCAGTGCCCAAGGATGTTGCTCTTTTTCTACCGCCACCTTATAATTCGCTATTGCCTGCTCGTACTGCTCTGTTTTTTGAAGCGACAGCGCATAATTGCGATATGCCTCTGCAGTAGCAATAGTGCCCACCACCATTTGATAGATTTCGGCCGCAGCACTAAAAGCGTGGCAACGCAGACACTGGTTGGCTATAATATACTTACTTTGCGCAGTCGGATTTATCAGCCTGAACACAAGAGTAGAGGGTATATTATTAACCAAATCGAAGATATTTTGGAACTGCCACGGGTTAAGCCTAAAGAAGCGATATGCCTGCTTCACATAGCCGTTGCAAAGCAGATTATCCGACATATCAGTTGTCTCCTCATCGCTATCAGGCATATCTTCCAACCTCATCACCTCATTATCCTTATTTACTATTCCGACATGAGATACAGCGGAAATGAAAGCATAGCGGTCAGAATCACACAGGTCTTTTATCGGTATCTTTTTAGTCAGTTCGTAGGCTTTCTGTTCGTCTTCATTGAGCAAATCTTCATCGAAGGGCAGCCACCATTTGTAAGGCTCGGAAAAGAAAGAAGTACTATACATACTCCTCGTCATGGCAAAATGAGTATCGAGATGCTGCTCCTGCATTTTTATCATTTCTTGGCGCCTCTCTTCGAGCATATCTTTGAACTCATCCCCAAACTGAGCGGCAAAATCGTCAAGATCAGCAGTTATCAGTGTCTTCTTCTCATCGTCGGAGCCGCTGCTGCCATTCTTGCCTTTAGGCATCATCTTCGCCACCCACGGCGCAATCTGCTTTTGAATAGAGTCGTACGAGTTATTCGCCCAATCCACGCCAAGAGTCCTTACTATACAGGTGAAAGCAGTAGCGGCGAACACCTGCCCGTCTTCATCAAGCAACAAATCTTGCAACTCCTCTTGTATCTCGGTGAAAAAAGGAAGTCTTGTGTCATATTTGATAAGAAGGAGTATCAGTCCTACCCACGCTCTTTCTCTTACCTCCTGCGGTTTATCGTCCGTACATAACCGAAGAAGAAAGATAATATTCTGTACGGAGAATTGCCTTAACACATTGAGTGTTATTGCGCTTATTGCAAGGAGAGCCTTTACCGTTGCTTTCTCTTGAATAAAAAGTTGCACCTCTTCAATGTCAATCTCCTTCAATTTTGCGAGATAAAAATATCTGAACAAATCGCTTAATCCGCTATGTTCTAATGGCAGTGGTTTTAGCAGTTCTCTGACCTCATACGATGTTGATTCTCTCATTCTCTTATTGAGCAAAACTTCATCTGCAAAAAGAAAAGAAAGTCTTACTAAATCGTCAAGTGTCCCGCTCGCCTCGTTATCGCCTCCTGACAAAAAATTATCGCAAACAGACTGATATTCTGCCGTCAGTTGCTTTAATTGCCCCTTCAAATCATCGTCTTTCGACTCTGCCACAATAGGTTTGAGCAAAGCAAAGGCATGCCCTAACATGCGTCCGGACAACGAATTTTCTATATTCTGCTCAATTCTCATAACTCTTTATCAATAAGATATCTGTTTCTCTCTTGCGAATTACGTATTACGAGTTCTCCTATAAACCCGGCGAGGAAAAGCATCGTACCGATAATCATTGCAAGAATGGCGAGGTGGAAATACGGATTTACGCCGAGTAACATTGAGGTGCCGACTGTCATCAACGCATGGATCTTCATGCAGATAACTACAATAATGGCAATAAAACCAAGTAGAAAAACCAACGAACCTACTAATCCGAAGAAGTGCATGGGCTGCTTGCCGAATTTTGACAAGAACCACAGTGTCATCAAGTCAAGATATCCGTTTACGAATCTGTTTATTCCGAATTTCGACACTCCGTATTCTCTCTTTCTATGCTGCACCACTTTCTCGCCTATATTGGTAAAGCCCGCATTCTTAGCAAGATACGGTATATATCTGTGCATTTCGCCAAACACCTCAATATTCTTCACCACCTCGTTTCTGTACGCTTTCAGCCCGCAGTTCATATCGTGGAGGTGAATGCCGGTTACAAATCGTGCTGTTGCATTGAATAGTTTTGACGGAAGATTCTTTGTCAGAGCATTATCATATCGCTTTTGTTTCCAGCCGCTGACAAGGTCGTAACCGTCCTCCTTAATCATACGATAGAGTTCCGGTATCTCGTCAGGGGAGTCCTGCATATCGGCATCCATAGTGATAACCACTTCTCCTTGCGCTGCCTTAAAACCGCAATACAGGGCAGCACTCTTGCCGTAGTTGTGACGGAACGAAATGGCTCTCACCACCTCACTGTGCTGCTTCTTCAGGGTTTCTATTACCAACCAAGAGTTATCTGTTGAACCATCATTGACAAAAATGACTTCATACTGAAATCTATTCTCAGCCATAACGCGCTCTATCCACTCGAACAAGTGAGGCAGCGACTCTGCCTCGTTATATAGCGGTATTACTATTGAAATATCCAACATTAATATGGGATTTTAAGATAATTTAAAGACTATTTAAAGACCATTTAAAGACTATTTAAAGACTATTTAAAGACCATTTAAAGACCATTTAAAGACCATTTAATCTTCGAAATCGTCGGGCAAGATATTCTTGCTCCTTCTTACGATAGGCGCAAGAATAAGTCCTAAAACGGAAGCGACAATAAGGTCGTAGAATATGTAGAACAGAGAGAACCTAATAGGCACAAGAAATTCTCTCAGACGCATCTCAACCTCATCTATTTCCGCGGGCATCATCTTTTCGAGCACCGGCATTGTTTGCTCGTACATCAGACTCAGATACGAAGAATCAAAGAACGAGAGATATATCCACCTTACCGCAGCAGCGATAATCGCACTGAAAAACATTAACAATAAGATGAAAGAATACGCCTCTGAAAACGATATATTTCCGCCCTTTTCTCTAAAGCGATATATCAAAGTAGAAGAGTAGAACAAAAACAGGATGTACAGATCCACAAGCCACACTACAATTCCCACCCAAGCGTGATTTATGCTCAGCGCATTGAGTATAAATTTAGCACCTATCCATAGTCCCGTTGATACCCCGAACGACATCGTCATCCTCAGCATAGGGTTATCTGCCTTATTTTTTGCTGTATATGACATATTTGCAAAGATAATTTTATTTTCTTGATTACACAAGTTTTTTTTCAAAAACTTATTAAAATTCACATTTGAGGTTCACCCATCATCCTCTCCGGATACAGAGCGTCATTGCAGAACTCTTCTCTGTTCTCCTCGAAGGTAAACTCGGTCAGAGTATCCTCCCCATAGATAGGCAAAGTCTCCGAGTATGGACATACTCGGAGACACATAACTAAAACTACGAGAAAATGCTGAAGTTTTTTGAAGTCAGGATATTTACATATAGTTTCATCCGAAGAGGTTATGGAAGAAACTGCGTTTATTGGCAGAGCCGGGTGCAGCATTTGGCGAATCGGAGAATTTCTCAAACCACTTCTTCTCCTCCTTCGACAATTTTTCAGGTATATAAACCCCTATATTCACGAGCAAGTCACCTTGCATTACCTGCCTGCCGTATCCGTCAATCTGCGGCAGCCCTTTGCCTCTTAGTCTCAACACCTTTCCCGGCTGCGTTCCTTCCGGTATATTAATCTTCAGCGGCCCTTGCAGCGATGGTATCTCCACTTGTCCGCCTAAGGCGGCAGTAGGTACAGAGAGGAGAAGATTATAGATAAGATTACATTCGTCTCTTATAAGTTCTTTATGTTCCTCTTCTTCTATCAGCACGAGCAAGTCCCCGGGGACACCGCCACGCGGCGCGGCATTGCCCTTGCCTGAAACGGTAAGTTGCATACCCTCTGCTACTCCGGCAGGAATATGGATAGTTATTATCTCCTCATCGCGAACTATGCCTTCGCCATTGCAGCGCGGACATTTATTCTTAATCTTTTTACCTTCACCACCGCAGTCAGGACACATCTCTTGGACTACTTGCAAGCCGAAAATACCTTGCCTTGTGCGTTGTATTCTGCCGGAGCCTTTGCAGGTTGAGCAGGTCTCTGTCTGTCCGTCGGCACTACCTGAGCCATGGCATTGCGGGCAAGCAACCATCTTCTTCACCTTCACCTTCTTATCAACTCCGGTTGCCACTTCTTCAAGCGTCACCTTCACCTTTATCCGCAGGTCACTACCACGCCTTTGCCGTCTGCTGCCACCGCCGCCAAACTGAAACTCTTGTCCGTTGAAATTGACATGGAAATTTCCTCCTCCGCCGCCACCCAGCAGATCGCTGAATAAATCACCGAATTTAGCAAAGATATCCGACATATCCATCTGCTGTCCCCCATAGCCTGCGCTGCCGAGTCCGGCAAAGCCGAATCTATCGTACTGCTCACGCTTCTGCGGGTCGCTCAGCACCTCGTATGCCTCAGCGGCTTCCTTAAACTTTTCCTCTGCATCCTTGTCGCCGGGGTTCTTATCAGGATGATATTGAATAGCTTTTTTCCTATAAGCTTTTTTTATCTCTTCTGCCGTAGCCGTTTTGGCGACATCAAGCACCTCATAGTAATCTCTCTTAGCCATAATATTATCTCTTATCACTAATCACTAATAACTTAATCACTCATTAAATTCACGGCTTAATAGCCGAACACCCATAACTTACACCTATTCTCCCACAACCACCTTGGCAAAGCGTATCACCTTATCTCCAAGAGTATAACCTTTTTGTGTGCAGTCGATTATCTTACCTTTGTTTTCCTCGCCTGCGCTTAGTGTGGTGATAGCATCGTGCAGGTCGGTATTAAACGACTCGCCCTCTGTGGCTATCTCCTTGACATCGTTATCCTGAAGGAAGGTAATAAACTTCTTATGAATAAGTTCAACACCTTGTTTCACGGCATCAATATCATCCGTCTTTCTCATTGCTTGCTCCGCTCTCTCGAAGTCGTCAATAAGCGAGAGCATATCAATAAAAATACGCTCGCCGGCATTCTTCTGAATATCAAGTTTCTCTTTTGCCGTTCGCCTGCGGAAATTATCAAACTCTGCCATCATTCTGAGATTCTTGTCTTTCAAATCAGCAATCTCAACGTTGGCATCACTAAGTTGCTTTTCGAGAGTTTCCTCTTCTGTAGCCTCTGTCGCATCGGCTGCAACTGAGGTCTCTTCCACTTTTTCAGTTTCTACCTGCTCTACATCCATAGCGGTATTCTCTTCGTTTTTTATCTCGTCCATAATTTTATATTTATCTAAAAAATTCGTACTTTCCGTTTTCGGTACTTTCCGTTTTCCGTACTCGTTTCTACATCAGCACGCACAATTTTCTTGCCAATTACCGTCAGTGTGCCAAAATGTCACATTCTTGTATAGCCGACAGAGCATTCCACATTCTCGTTTCGCCTTGACCGCATATTATTGCAAACGGCTTCTTCGTTGCTTCTACCTCTTTTTTGTAACATTCAAATAATTCCATCCTTCTCTCTTGTGCACCGTTTTCTCTAACCGAATCTTGTTCCCATTCAATATCAGGATACAGAAGAAGATACACGTCCATTTGGTAATCTTCGGGGATCGGGTCGGTTATCCATGAAGGTCTTCTGTGATAGACCTCATCAAGCCACACCTTTGTTACAATCAATTCGGTATCAAAAAATACAGTCTTATCTTGAGATAAGCAATAGTTTTTATTCTGCTCAGCTATATAACAGACATCCTCATAATTGTACGGCCTGCCGAGTTGCTCCACATACTCTCTTGCAAACTCAGGCACAACGATTCCGTTGAAATACTGCGCAAGTTGCTGTGACAAACGAGTTTTACCTACTGACTCCGGACCTATTATTCCTATTTTCATCTCTCGCTTTTAACAAATACCTTATCCCCTCTGTTTTACTCTCGGCGTATTTACGAAGTGCTTTTCTCACACAAGATGCAGATTATGATGCATCTTTTCTTTCTTCGTCAGCATATATCGCCTATTATACTTATTGGGGGCTATTTCGATTGGCACATTTTCAACGATTTGAATGCCGTATGACTCCAAGCCTACGCGCTTAACGGGGTTATTGGTCATCAATCTCAATTTAGTTGCGCCGAGCAGTTTCAGTATCTGCGCTCCGACGCCGTAGTCTCTTTCATCGGGGTCGAAACCGAGGTGGACATTTGCCTCTACGGTATCAAGTCCTTGCTCTTGCAGAGCATACGCCTCAATCTTCTTCATCAGCCCTATTCCGCGCCCCTCTTGGTTCATATATACTATAACACCTCTGCCTTCTTTTTCGATCATCTGCATTGCCTTGTGCAGTTGTTCACCGCACTCGCACCTGAGTGAACCGAATATATCACCTGTCATACACGACGAATGTACTCTGCATAATACAGGCTTATCACCTATATCACCTTTCACGAGTGCTATATGCTCTAATCCGTTAGAGAGTTGCCGGAAAGGAGTAAGCATAAAATTGCCATATTGAGTCGGCAAAGTTACTGTAACACCTTTCTCCACCAAAAATTCCTGCTCTACATTGCATGGCGTGGCAGAGTCATTACCGCTGACACTCTGCAATCTATAGGCAATAAGGTCTTTGATGGATATCACTTTCAACTGATGCTCTGCTGCCACTTGTTCTAACTGTGCCATCCGCGCCATCGTGCCGTCTTCATTCATAATCTCGATAAGCGCGGCAGCAGGTGTCAGACCTGCCAACTTACACAGGTCAATAGCAGCTTCCGTGTGTCCGGCTCGCTGCAACACGCCGTTAGATTTGGCATAGAGAGGATTGATATGTCCGGGTCTGCCGAAATCCTGAGGTTTGGACTGCGGGTCAGCAAGGGCGCGAATAGTAGTTGCCCTATCGTGGGCAGATACGCCGGTCGTACAGCCCGGCAGATAATCAACCGTTATGGTAAACGGCGTACCAAGCATGGATGTATTCTGCTGAACCTGATGAATAAGACCAAGTTCTGCACAACGCTCTTCCGTTATTGGTGCACAAAGAACACCCCTACCATACTTGAGCATAAAATTAACCTTGTCGGGCGTGATATGCTCAGCGGCAATAATGAAATCACCTTCATTCTCCCTATCCTCATCGTCCACAACAATTACGAATTTACCGTCTCTAATGTCGGCAACAGCCTCTTCTATTGTATTCATTTTGAATTATTATTTTTCTGTAACTTACGTTCTCTAAATATATTGTTCCGTGAATTCCGTACTCCTGTTTTGATTTTGTCCCATACCTTGATCCATGCTTCCGGATTGAATAGAGCGGAATCCGTAGCGGCCTTATATGTCAGGAAAATGCCTATTGGCAGCAACACAAACGATGACAGCCACATACCTGCCCATGTCGGCCATAAAGCCTCTCGCGCCATCTTATATCCCGTATTATCAATGATATAATAGATAATAAACATTATCACACTGATAACCACCGGTGCTCCGAGTCCGCCCTTGCGGATAATGGCACCGAGAGGGGCACCGATAAAGAAGAAAATGAGGCACGCAAAAGCCAAAGTGAATTTGCGGTGCAACTCTATTTCGTGCTTTCTCACATAACGCTTATATTCGTCAAGCATAATGGCATTATACTCAAACTGATCCTGCATCGCCTTTGCCTTATCGATAGCAGTCTGAAGAGCCTTCTCCTTTTGCGTCGAAGTTAATGCCGCATACATACTGTCAACACTGCTGAACTTGTATCCGTTTTGAACTTGCTTGTCTATCTCACTTGCCTCTACCACTTGCTGCCCCGCCTTTCTCTCCCTGCCGAAATATCTGTCCTTCACCATCTGAGCACTCTGCTCGCCACTGCGAATATGCGCCAACACATTTACCGAATCTATTGATTCCACCAACTCTACCACATTTTTTGACACATGCTGATCTTGCAATACCGACTCGTCATAACGATTGAACTCAGTAGAGAAATCAATCAGCATCTGCTTTTCCGAAAACGACTCCCTGCGATAGGGTATCTTATCCTTCGTCTTCGTCGCCTTCTGCTGCTGCACATCCAAATTCTCAAACGACTCGCCACTATACAGATTCAAAAGCAAATAATGTTTATCTTCCGTGAAATATATCTTGCCCGAATCAGCGACCATTACTTTAGCGTTCTGAAATCCGTGCGAATAGTCATAGATCATCATATCATAGAGCATGGCGGTCTTATGATCTTTGTGCCGGACATAGATATTATATCCCGGTATCCCGTCGTAAAACTCACCCTCCGGTATCTCCATCTCCGGTGATTTCTGACGCAATGAGAAAATCAAAGCCCACAGCTTAACCTGAGACGTGGGAAGAACATTATTGGAAAAATAAAACGCCCCGAGAGAAATGACTACAACAGCGATAGTCAAAGGCTGCATTATTCGAAAGAGAGATATACCCGCTGATTTCATCGCCGTGAGTTCGAATTTCTCACCAAGATTGCCGAACGAGATTAGCGAAGCAAGCAAGATTGCGAGTGGCAGAGCAAGAGGCACAACAGAGGCTACCGCATAAACGAAAAACTCTGCCAACACTTTTATTTCTACACCTTTTCCCACCAAATCTTTAATGTGCATCCATACAAATTGCATTAGCAGGATAAAAATGCAAATAAAAAAAGTGAGTAAGAAAAGCCCAAGAAAATTCTTGAGCAGATAAGTGTCTATTTTTTTGATTATCCTCAAATTGCCGTTCCTTCCCCCTCCATTGCCTCAGCGAAAAACGCCAACGGTAACAAATCTTTCGACGATTTGAACACGCATGTTTTCTCTTCCCCGTAGAGGATAACCGCCATCGGTTCGTCTGCCACATGCTCGAACTCTACCATCACTTGCCGGCAATTACCGCATGGTGCGCCGGGTTGCTTAGTGAAATGTCCTCCCGTAAAACATGCTATGGCAAGTGCCTTCACAGCCTTATCAGGGTACTGAGAATGAGCATAAAAAAGTGCTGTCCTCTCTGCACACAAACCGCTCGGATACGCGGCGTTTTCCTGATTACTACCACCTACAATTGTGCCGTCCGACAACAAGGCGGCTGCACCAACCGCAAAGTGAGAATAAGGGCTGTAAGAACGCTTAATCTGCGACTTGGCATACTCAACCAACTGACCATAATCAGCGGGTAACTCATCATTATTGTATAAGACCGCCGTAGTGGATATTTTCAGTTCTTTCATAAAAAATCGAGGGTATTAATTGCGCAAAGTTAACCTTTTTTTTTTATATTTCCTAATAAAAACCGCCACACAAAAGCAAAAGCATTGATTTTTTTTCAAAAACAAAGATATTTGACTATAAATTTTTAATAATAACACAAAAGTTGTACTTTTGCATTATGCTTTGTATTTTTGATTTAGACGGCACTTTGCTTAACACCATTGCTGATTTAGGCGTTGCGTGCAATTATGCTCTGCACGAGCACGGTTTTCCCGTTCACCGAACAGAAGACTACCCGCACCTTGTAGGGAACGGGGTCAATAAACTCATAGAACGGGCACTGCCTGACGGGCATAAGGATGAGGCTACAATATTAACACTGAGAGAGAGTTTCATCCCGTATTATAACACCCACAATATGGTTTATACAAAGCCATACGAAGGCATTGTAGAACTCATTCAGACACTAAAAGCAAAAGGTCATACACTTGCCGTTGCTTCCAATAAATATCAGCAGGCGACAACGGCGTTAGTGGAACATTACTTCGGCGCAGGCACTTTCGATATTATTCTCGGCGAGCGTATCGGCTGCCCGCGTAAACCTGACCCGCAGATAGTAAAAGATATAGTGGAAAGAGCAAGGTCAGTGCAGAGTTCTAAAGCAGAAAGCAGAAAGTCGAAAAAGTGCTGCGCAGAACGGACTAAAGAAAACACAATCTGCTACATCGGCGACTCTGATGTTGATATGCAGACTGCCGCCAATGCCAAATCAATAGGACTCGTCCTTTGCAGCATCGCCTGCACATGGGGATTTTGCTCGGAAGAAACGCTTATTGCCGAACATCCTAACTATATAGTTCACACTCCCGAAGAGATTGAGAAACTGCTAATAAGTGATAAGTACTAAGTTATTATGGAATTACGAGAGTTTTTTGCCACACATGGAGAAGAGGAAAATATCGTGGTTGCTCGTCATGCCGCATTAGAGGAGTGGAACAAACGCCTCAAGTTTTGTTCCGCCTGCGGTGAGCCGCTACCGCCGATAAACATAGACGCAAACAAACAGCAGGCAATTAATATGCGGGTGTGCACTTCGTGCGGAACACAGCATTTCCCCCGTATTGAGCCGTGCATCATAGTTGTTGTGCAAAAAGAGGGTAAGATACTCCTCGCTCGGCATAAGCAGCGGAATAGCAATATATACGCATGCATAGCCGGTTTTGTGGAAGCCGGCGAATCAATAGAACACGCCGTAAGACGAGAGGTAAGAGAAGAAGTAGGCATAGAAATCACTAACCTGCAATATCGCGGCAGTCAGTCGTGGCCGTTTCCCGACCAACTGATGCTCGGCTTCACTGCCGACTATGCATCAGGAGAGATAACACTACAAAAAGAAGAGATCTTGGATGCGGCGTTCTTTCCAAAAGATGATCTGCCACCACATCCAAGACCCGGCTCTATCTCATATCAACTCATACACGGACTGATATAAGCAACTACAATCGCACTTCGATTGTTATCTTTGCCCATGCTCCGGGTTGCAATATCCCACCCGAATCATAATAACGCATATTAATAAGATTTGTACATTCAGCACTCACCTTAAACTGCCTGTGATGATAGAACAAGGCTATATCAGGCAGCCACACAGGGCGATACGATTGCACGTTACCCTCCACATCGTTAAACTCCCCCTCCCGCTTCTGAAAACGCAGCGACTCCGACATTCCTATGTACCCGTAATCCGACGGGAAGAAGCATACTGCATGCTCAATCTGCAAAACGAGTTTATGAGAGAGATAATCTAAGTATCTCGATCCTGACTCGTGCAAATTCAAATCCAAATAAGTGTAAGAATATGCTGCACTTATCCTTCTTAGCCATTTATTGTAAGAATACGCAGCTTTCAGCTCCGCCCCGTATGCATTCACTCTCCGTTGATTCTGCGCATGATACGGGCGCTTACTATCTTCCGGCACATATACCCAATCAATGATATTGCGCCCGAGGCGGCAATAGACATCGGCGGATAGAGAAAATCCCGATTTGCTATATTTAGTCCCCACAGAGAATGTCCACGCATTCTCCGGTTTGAGATTTCTGTTTCCTAACTGATTACCGGCATCATAATATAAGTCCGTAAACGACGGCATCCGAAGCGACCTGTTCGCATTTACATACACCGATGACATCGGCGCATACTGCCAACCAAGATTGATGCCGCCGGTGAAATTATTGCCGAACATAGTGTTCCAATTACCACTGAAAGTGAGGGATGCAGACCAATTATTCCGAAAGAAATCCTGCTCTACAAAATAATTAACATTAAGCCTGTTCTTCCCTTTAACAAGATCAAAAACATTGAGGTCTTTCAAGTCAAACCCCGTCACATTAGGCACCTGCCCTGCCGGATTGACAGTATCGCCGAGATTTGTGGAATGGATATTCTCGTTTCTCACCTCAACCCCGACAGATGTTCTGCCTATACTCTCAGCAAAAGCGACTTTAACAGACGCAGCCGCATTTTGCGACAGGTGAAAATTGCCATACTGCCGCTGACCTCTATGCCATTCATACCTATCGTAATTAGCACGATACGAAGCTTGCGCATCTGCCGACCAGCGTCCCCACTGATTCTTGTATCTGAGAGAGCCGAAAGCAGTTCTCGTAGCATCAAACTGATCTTGAGAACCAAAGCCGTAGAACATTCCTGCACCCGCATCCTTATACTGCGAACCGAGTTGAACATCTAATCCTTTATACGAAGTTTGAAGATAGATATCGGCAAGATGCAAATCACTGTTACGCAGTGCCGTCACTTCCTTTTCTGTCGGTGCAGGTGCTTTATACCCTTCTGAACGGAGATACTCACCCGCCGCCGTCACTTGCGCCTCTTCTCCGTTATAAGAGAATACAGCTTGCCCGTTTACGAGTCCGTTCATGCCCGCCGTCAGCGCCAACTCTCCCTCTGCTGACTTCGGATTACCTGATGCGGCATCATGCAGTCCCGTACCTATGGTGCGCTTTGTTACGATATTAACCGCACCCGACAAGGAATATGCTCCATATATACCGGCAGCACCACCTTCCATCACCTCCACTCGTTCTATCAGACGAGTGGGGATAGGCAGATTGAGCGAATAATGCCCCGTATGGGCATCATTGAGCGGTACGCCATTAAGCATTATGAGAACCTGCTCAAAAGTACCTCCGCGCATCGACGCATCCACTTGCGAGCCGTTAGCCCCGCGTGGACGCACATCAAGCCCCGGCAGATACGCAAGTATATCCGCCACCGTCTGAATAGGCAAGGCTGCAATCTCATCCCGAGAGAGCGTACTCACCAAACGAAACGCCTCTGATTGAACCTCCGCTTTGTGGGCTACCACCAGCACCTGCGGAAGACTGAGTTGCTGATGGTCTGTGAGGGGCACGCCCCCACTCTCCCCTTCGTTTCCTGCAGCATAAGAATAGCCACTAACAAGGACACAAAGTGCAACCACGGCAACGTGCCGACCTTGTTTGAGCAATTCCATATCGGCAATAGAAGCCGCCACCTTACCTATTGTAACCTCGCGGTGAACAGATAGGAAGGCGGCGTAAGCACGATTAGAAAATTGCCGGAAACGGATTGACCTTTTTCTGAAATATTGTTTTAACATAGATATAATATGTCATACCTCTATATCGGTATTGACATTTTTCGAACCAAACAGCGCGTAGAACAAGATATACAGCAAGCAGCATATTGTTACCACATAACTGCCTGTATATCCGATGTGATTTGCCACAAGACCTTGCACAAAAGGCACAATACCGCCGCCGCAAACCAATGTCATAAAAATGCCGGAAGCCGTAGGCGTATATTTACCTAATCCTTCTGCCGCAAGATTGAAGATACTGCCCCACATCACGGAAGTACACAAACCACAGCATACCATAAAAATCATACTTATGGGCAACTCAACTTCCTTGAAAGTAATGACGACACTCTCAGGTATAAATATCACGCAGAGAAGAAGACATATACCTACAAAAGAAACCACTGACAACATTGTTCTGGAAGAAACCTTCCCGCCGACAAATCCGCCTATAAGTCTTCCAATTAGCATCATCAGCCAATAAACGCCTACAACAGAGCCGGCGATAGTAGCACCCACTGACGGATTATAAGACATATATAGATTTGCCATATTCGGAATACCTACCTCAACTCCCACATAGAAGAATATCGCTATTGCACCTAAAACGAAATGCCTAAACGACATCGGAGAATGAGGATCTTTTACCACATTACCGGAAAGCCTTGCAGCCTTCTCTTCCGGCGTTTCCTTGTGAGGCTCCGGAATATCGGTAAAGAATATAATAACCCCGGCAAGAAGGAAGATGCCCATCGCAATCATCATAGCCGGTGCAGCATCGGAAACGGAAGCCGATTCTATATTTCCGCCAATCAGATAACCTAAAAGAACGGGGGCTAGCGTTCCTCCAATAGAGTTTATCGAACCGCCGAACTGAATAAGTTGATTGCCTTTATTGCCACCGCCACCGAGAGTGTTAAGCATCGGATTAACAACAATATTCAATAAGCACATTGAGAATCCTGCAACAAACGCACCTATCACATATACCAAAAACGACTCTGCATATCCGGACAGCCACTGAATACCTACACCCACAAAACCTACGACAACAGCAGTCAGAGAAGTGAACTTATAACCGCGACGCTTGAGAATGATACCGGCAGGAATACCCATGCAGGCGTATGCAATAAAGTTTGCCAATGTGCCTAATTGAGTAAGAGCGTCAGAGGCTTTAAACTGATTTTTAACTATGACTCCCATCGAACCTGCAAAATTAGTAACGAAGGCAATCATGAAAAACAATGCGAACATTACCGCTATCGGTAAGACATTTGATTTCTGTTTGTTTGACATGGTATTTCTGTTTTTTTGATTTATCGGTATAAACGGACTCAAGACTATTGTGTCCGAGAAATATTACAAATTTAATATTTTTTGATTAGTTCTACAAATCTTTTTTAGAAAATCAACTATATACTCTAACTATTACCGCCTGACTTGCTCGGTTATCGGTTTTACTTCCCACTTGGTAATCATATCATATTTCTCAATTCCACCAATTCTTCTCTTATCTGCTTCAGATTATCGATTACCGCCTTTTGCTTGTCTATTATCCTCTCGTCAACACTCAGCCGCTTTGACCAATCTTTTATCGGCACATTTTGTTCACGGAGAAACATTATCCGCTTCAATATTTCCACATCATCGTCGGTATAAAAGCGTGTTCTGCCTGCATTGGTTTTAGGTTTCAACTGAGCCACCTGCTTCTCCCAATAACGCAAGGTCGGCAACGGCAGATTAAGCATCTCGCTCACCTCGCTAATCGAATAATACAACTTATTTTCCATTTTCTACTTGAGAATTTTCAGTCTTTGATTTATTTGCAGGTTGGTATTTTTCAACCCGTTCCATTTTTGCAGTTGCTTTACACTGCAATGAAATCGCCTTGCAATGGCACCTAATGTATCGCCTTTCTTCACCTTATAATATGTTACCCCGCCCGAGGAATATGTTCCGTCATACATTATCTTTTGAGCCATATCAATATTTGCTTTCTGACTATGTATGAGCGAATCGGCTTTATATGCGATAATAGAATCTTCATACTGCACATATCCGCCCGCGAAATTAAGCGGAAGGGCTAATATATAATCTTTACCGCCCGGGATAACATCCTTCATATAGGCAGGATTCATACTTCTCAGTTCTGCCATATTAACGCCCAACACCTCTGCCGTTTGCAGAAGATGCTGTCTTTTATCCGTATGGATAGTATCAGCACAGAGAGCAAGAATATTATTGCGATACATTATCGTTCCGCCCTCAGCAAAAGGCTCCGCTGCTATTCCGTATTCAGGAGCGTATGACATTGAATAAACGGCAGCGATAAAGAGAGGCACATACGATCTCGTCTCACGAGGCAGCCACGGATAGATACTCCAGAAATCTCTTTTACCGCCGCTGCGCCTTATTGCTTTGTTCACATTGCCCGGCCCGCAATTATATGCTGCCAACACCAGATGCCAATCGCCGTATAGTGCATATAGCGACTTAAGAAATTTGCATGCTGCTTCGGTCGATTTATACGGATCCAACCGCTCGTCCACTAACGAATTGACCTCTAATCCGTAAATGCGGGCAGTAGAAGGCATAAACTGCCACAGACCTGCCGCTCCGGCATGCGAACGAGCCTGCGCATTAAGTGCAGACTCTATTACAGGCAGATACTTCAACTCATACGGCAACTGCCACTCACATAGTTTATCATCAAACAGCGGAAAATAATAATCGCCCAAACGCAACAATGCTCCGAGTTGCCTCTGACGATTTTTCAAATACATATCTATATATCGGCGCACAACCGAGTTATATGTCATCTCAATAGTAGTCGGTAACCAATACAATTGCTGTGCCACAACTGAATCAGGTGCATCAATCTCTTTTTCGGAGAAATAGGGGTTATCATCACGAATAGGCAGCCATTCCAACGCCCAATCAAGCAAACGCCGGTCGAAATCTGTCTGAGCAACAACCGGCTGAGCCTGAACAGACACAACGCTCATTGAGTCTGCGAGAAACGACAACTCTTCCATCATCAATTCTTCCACCTCAACATCAACCGAATCTTCCTCATTTCGCTCATCCGCCGACATAGGCGATTGCTCTGCATCCTCCGCAAAGCCGCTTTGTTCAACAAACGGCAGCAGCAACAACAAAAATATTACTAATCTTTTCCTCATGTTACTAAAAGGCAATAGCCACTCTCATCTCGGCTGTTCTGTTGTTCAAATAATCGTATCGCAAATCGGGCTGCACACGCATCGTCAAATCAGGTGTTATGTCAAAGTCAAACAGCTGAGCATCGACATAGGCATCTACGAGAGAAAGGGCATAAACAAGCACTGTTGCCACTATTGATATATCTCTATATCGCCGATAGGAATTTTGCCGAGACTGCAATGTACTCTGCCACCGGCTTGCCCCACCGACAGACGAGAGCGTATAACCCGCAGGCAGTATAGCAATATACGAATTACTCGGGTCTTCCGTCACTGTTTCAGCGGTTAATATATCACGATACGCTGTTTTATAATCGTTATAAAGCCCGTTAGTCCAAGTGATTGCGTAAGCACAACCGAAGAAGGCACCATACACGATAGGCAGTTTCCAATAACTGCGATTATATATCTGTCCGTACCCGGGGATAATGGCTCCCATCCATACCGCACGCATTGCATCAGGCTTTTGGTATAGGCGGACGGAATCACGAGAAGTAAGTTCGGGCAACTCTTCAAACATAATATAATCGTGTTTCTCAACCGATAAATTATCGGCAGAGAAACACGACAGACGCACAAGCAACAACAATAATATAGTAAGTACTTTCTTATGCAAAACTTTGCAATAGTTTTCCGACTATTCTGTCTAAATCATCTTTATCAGCAAAATGTATCACCAACTTACCCTTACCTTTTTCGTTGGATGTTATGTTCACTTTGGTGCCTAATGCGGCAGAACAACTTTTTTCTGCCTGCTGATGTTGCCCTCTCGCTTGTTTACTCGAATTACTGTTCTGCGTTTCCGGCTCGTTTGCCTCGTTAGAGACCAACTCCTCTACTTTTCTTACCGAAAGTCCTTCCTGCAAGATACGCTTATATAGTTTCAATTGCTTTTCAGCCGATGCAGAGCCGAGAATAGCACGGGCATGTCCCATGTCTATCTTTTTCTGCTGAATACCCATCTGTATCTCTGCCGGCAGTTTCAATAGTCTCAGGTAATTTGCAACCGTAGCACGCTTCTTCCCCACTCTCTCCGACATCTTCTCTTGCGTCAGTCCATAGTCGTCCATCAGTCGCTGATAAGCGAGGGCAATCTCTATTGCATCAAGGTCATCACGCTGGATATTCTCTATCAGAGCCCACTCCATCACCTGCTCGTCTTTGGCAGTGCGAATATACGCAGGAATAGTATTCAGTCCTGCCATCTTCGCTGCCCTATAGCGGCGCTCACCCGCAATAATCATATACGTGCCGTCATCATTCTTTCGCAGCGTGATAGGCGAGATAACCCCGTGTTCCCTTATTGAGTCAGACAACTCTACAAGAGCCTCCTCATCGAAGTTACGACGCGGTTGCTGAGGATTGGCAAAAATCTTACTTATTTCGACCTCGCTAATAGAACTGCCGCCATCTGTGACGACATGAGATGTATCAATAAGCGCATCTAATCCGCGCCCGAGTCCTGTTTGTCGCTTCATATACAACTTGTTTGTTTCAACGCACGAGAAGTGCATCGCACTAAATTTAAAATTTGAAGAATACTCCCAAGCAATGCGATGCGTGGGAGTATTCACATTACTGTGTCCTACCTGTTAAAAGTCAAGATTAAGCGGCGCAAATAGGCGAGAAGGAGTAAGTTTAGTCACCTTGCAACCGAGTTTTGTCTGAATAGCCTTGAGGTCTATCTTCTTCGGGTCACCCATAAGAACTACGGTAACAGGTTTGTCCTTGATATTCTCATTATAGAACTGCTCAATCTCTGCAAAGGTAAGTTCCTCTATCTCTTTCTCGTGCAGGCGGGCGGGGTCATCGGTGTAACCGAGTTTCTGCCATGTATCAAACACTGCACCCTTGCTTCTCATCGATGGTTTTGCAGTCTGGTATGCTTGTCGGAGCAATACCTTGATACCATCAATATTAGAAGAATCAAGCGGCATATCCGTCAAGAGATCCATATATACGCTTATTGCATCCACTACCTTATCTGACTGCGAACCGACATACCCTATAAAGAACCCGTCTTTACCCGTACGGGCAGGTGTTGCATTATAACCGTATGCAGAATATGCCATTGAGCGCTTAACGCGAATCTCATTCAGCACAAGACCTGTAAAGCCGCCTGAGAAATACTGGTCGAACGCCTCACGCTTAACATCGTCCTTCAATTCATACGGATTGCCATTGATATAGAGATAAAGCGAAGCCTGCTGCACATTGCTGTTAGGCAAGAAGAGCACGGTGTTCTTATCATAAATCTGACGATCTTTTACTATCGGCGATTCTGACGAACGCATTCCCTCCGTCAGCGGCAAAGCCTTAATAACATCATCCTCTGAACGAGTACCGCAATAATACACATCAAGTTCGTATGTGCGGGCATCACTGATAATCGTCTGCACCTGAGGAAGTGAAATAGCATACACATCCTCAAACGGAACAACATCTATATAAGGCGACTTACTGCCATAGAGCGCATACTGCAACAGAGCAGATGCCTGCGCCGTCTCACGCTTCGGCATACTCAAGCGAGAGACGAAATCTCCACCTTTGATATTGTCAAGTTGCTCCTGCTCAAGTTTCGGAGCGAGCAGTTGAGTGTTCACGAGTTTGGCTATCTCTGCCAAATTCTCGTCCTCGCCATAAATAGAAACATAGAAATAGTTATCGTTTACTCCATATCCGCAACCACCGCCAAGTTCGGTAAGGCGACGACGGAACTCCTGAGCATCAAGATTACCAATCATAGTACCGGCTGTATTCATAAGTGACACAGCATATTGCAACATCGGTTTTTTCTCTGTTCCTACGCCGTAACGAAGAGTTAATGTGAATATATCGTTCTTGGTATTGGGAGTATAATGCAAAATAACATTCTCCTGAACGGGCTTAATCTTAACATCACTGAAGTTATTATAGGTATAACGAGGTTCTGAACGAGGAATCTGCTTGAAAGCCTTTGCATATTCTGTTTCTACACCTTTGACGGGGTCAAGAGGCTCAATCTTAGGTTTAGGCAGAGTCTGTGCCTTAACGGTACCTTCATCAAAGCCAATCGTCATATAGTCAGCAGAGAAATATTTTTTTGCAATTGCAACAATCTCATCCTTCGTCAGTTTCTGGATACGCTCATTTGCTGATAATATTTCCTCAAGCGGCTGATCGTAAGTGAAACTATGCACAAGGATACTCATCTTCGTGCCTGAGCTCTCAAGCATCATCTTATAAGATTGCTCATACTCTTTTTTAACGGCAGTAATAAGCCAATCAGGTATCTCGCCGTTTTTCAGCTTGGCAATCTCAGCCATAACAATCTTCTCCGTTGCCTTATTTGACTCGTACTGCCTTTGGTTAACATCATAGTATGGCACTGCCTCAATGATGATACGACCTTGGTCACGCCTTGAGTCAAGGAAAGCACCGGCACCTTGCAGTTGCCCGTCCAAACCTAACTTATCCAACAGACCCGTTGACGAATTGTTATTAAGAAGTGAAATAACGAACTCTAAAGCGTCCTGATCTTTATCACCTTCTTTCACGCCCTTATATGCCCATACAATCTGAGGATAATAACCCATCTTGAAATTGTACTTAGGGTTGCCTGCATACGATACTTCCGGATACTGAGCACGCTGAGGTAACTCCTTCGGCTGTAAACGAGAGAAAGTCTTCTCTATAAGAGGTTTAGTCGCCTCTGCATCGAAATCACCGACGATAAGAAGAGCCATATTATTAGGCACATACCAAGTGTTATAGAAATCAATAAGTTTGGTCAGGCGCGGATTCTTCAAATGCTCGGGTTTACCTATCACATTACGCTCGTAAGGATGCCCCTCATACACTTTCTCAAACAATGTGTTGCTAACCTGCGTCGATGGGTTATTGGCGTACATATTGTACTCCTCAAACACATTCTCCAACTCCGCTTGGAAAGTACGGAACACAGGATTTATCAAACGATCAGAGAAAATCGTCAACCAACGCTCCATCTCTGCCGGCGGGAAGGTGTTGTGATAGCAAGTTACATCATACGAAGTATATGCATTAACGCCCTCTGCACCAATGCCGTCAAGCAGGTTGAAGAAATCTTCCGTTGTTGCATATTTTGCAGACTCCATCGAAAGTCGGTTAATATGCTTTGCAATCTCCTCCCTTACCTTCGGGTCAGTAGCGTCAGAATACTCGTCATAGAGAGCAACGATAGAGTCGTATAACGGCTTCTCCTTCTCCCAATCAATAGCACCTATACGATCTGTACCCTTGAAAAGCATGTGCTCAAGGTAATGGGCAAGACCGGTATATTCCTGCGGCTCATCAATAGCACCGGCGCGAGTGACTACATACCCCTCAACATCCGGCTGGTCATGATCCTCCCACAAGATAACGGTAAGCCCGTTACTAAGTTTGTACTCCTGCAATTCCTTCGGTAATTCACCGGCAACAACCGCTAACGAAACAAGTGCAAGTACTGATGTGAATAACTTCTTCATAATCTTATCAAATTTAAAATATTATCAAATGTTTTGTGAAATCTTGCAACTATTGTGCCAAATTATCTGTACCATTACACTTCCACATATATCTCAAGCAATTTTGCTTTTCCTTGCGGGGTAATAGTAACATCATTCAGTATAGCAGGCACGAGGCATAACTCACCTTTTCTTATTGTCACCTTTGAGCCTGCGTCCTCAGGCAGTTCCGTGGTATCAATACCGGCACTGCCGTCAACGCACAAGAACGCTACGAAACTATCAAGCGGAGCATAATCGCGCTGCACAGTCCTGTCAAGAGTAAGAAGATTGACGGTAAAGAAAGGCGTTTGCGCTAAATTTTGTACTATATCATCGCTCACATACTTCAACGCACTGCGAGATGCCTTATAATTAAGCACATCAAGAGACTTATCTATATGCAGTTCACGAGTATTGCCCTCTGCATCACGGCGATGGTAATCATACATGCGATATGTAACATCACTATTCTCCTGTATCTCAGCCACCACAGCCCCGTTTTTCAATGAATGTACAAGCCCCGCCTTTATAACAACATACTCTCCTCCATGTACATTGTAATGGTTCATACTTTCCATCACACTGCCTTCTTCTATCTCCTTACGAACTCGCTCAGGTGACATATCTTCCTTCCACCCCGCAATGATTGTTGCATCTTTAGCCCCATCGTCCATCACATACCACATCTCTGTCTTACCGAGCGACTGCTCATTTTCCACAGCATATTCATCATCGGGGTGCACTTGTACACTCAAAGCTGCATCTGCATCAATGAATTTTACCAGCAAGGGAAAGGTGTTGCCAAACTCTTCATACACCTTATCTCCTACAAGTTCGTTCATATACACTTCAAGCACATCTTGCAATGTATCCCCCTCAAGATGACCATTGGCGACGGGGGACATTCTACCCTCAAAGGCGGAAAGAACCCATGCCTCACCAATATTAATCATCTTATCCGACTCGGGTTGATACCACGATTTCAGCCGTTGTCCACCCCAAATCTTATCCAACAATACAGGCTTAAATTTTAACGGATATAACATAACAACGTCCCACTTCTCTAATCTTCGGCATATTCGCCGATAAACTTATAACTTTTGCTGCCATTTCCAAGCCGATAGAAGAATATCTTCCGTCGGTGTTTCAGCCTTCCATCCGAGCACCTCGTTGGCTTTCTTCGGGTCTGCCCATACCTTCTCAATATCGCCCTCTCTTCTGCCTACAATCTCGTAAGGCACATCTACGCCGGTTACCTTAATGAAAGTATTCAGAATTTCAAGAACTGAAAGTCCCTTTCCCGTTCCAAGATTAAATACCTCAACCTGCTCACTCGACTTCTTCTCTAATTGTCGCCTTACTGCAATCACATGCGCTTTCGCTAAATCAACGACATAAATATAATCACGAATACAAGAGCCGTCAGGCGTGTTATAATCATTGCCGAATACCCGCAACTGCTTGCGCAAACCGGCTGCCGTCTGCGTAACGAAAGGCAGTAAGTTTTGCGGTACTCCGTTCGGCAACTCACCAATAAGGGCTGACGGGTGAGCACCGATAGGATTGAAATAACGCAGCAAAATAACATGCAAACCTTTATCGGCATGAGCCTCGTCTGCCAGTATCTCTTCGTTTATCTGTTTTGTATTGCCGTATGGCGACAATGCTTTCTGAATAGGAGCATCCTCATTAACCGGCAGATGAGCAGAGTCAGGCTGACCATACACGGTGCAAGAAGAAGAGAACACAATATTCTTCACCTTGTGGGCTTTCATCACCTCTAATAGGCAGATAAGCGACCCGATGTTATTCCGATAATATAATAACGGCTTTTCCACCGACTCACCGACGGCCTTAGATGCCGCAAAATGAATAACACCCTCTATATCATGGTATTTGTCAAATAACTCAGCCATCGCCACATAATCGGAGCAATCAATATTAGCAAAATCCGGTCGCTTGCCAACAATGGCTTCTATACCATCCAAAACATCTATACTCGAGTTGCTTAAGTTATCAACTATCACAACATCGAAACCGCTCTGCATCAACTCAACAACCGTGTGCGAGCCTATATAACCGGTTCCTCCGGTAACTAAAATTCGTGACATATATCTAATTTCAAATTAACAACTTAAAACAACGGTCTCGGATATACCCCATCCTTTGCCAACTGAGCAAACTTATCCACAACGGTCTGCCTGTCTTCGCTGTATGTTACTCCGAACCACTTAGACGGCGTATCAAGCACTTTACAAGTGGCAACGCCCTTGTGAATCAACTCATCTACAAGTGTCGGGATATAAAACTCCGACTTCAATTCTCCGCCTTTCTCACTAAGGAAACGCTTGAAGCCCTCTTCTACATAATCGAAATACTCAGGCGTAAATCCCCACATATTCATCGAGACAGGTGCGTTTTCCGTGAGTAACACATCTTGTCCGTTTTCATCTTGGAAGTAAATCTTACCATCAGACTTCCTCTCAATGCTTGTCCGCTCTACGACACCGGTCAAGTTACCCTCCGCATCGGTTTCGCACACACCGCGACTTACCGAGCCGTTCTCCGACAAAGTGTTGCTCACGCGATATCCCACCATACAATACTCGTTCTTCCTGCCCTCCTTAGAACGAAGGAAATCGGCAAGAATAGCAAACGACTCTTGCCCGTAATAATCATCTGCATTTATAACGGCAAAGGGCTCGTTGATTACACTCTTACCCATCAAAACGGCGTGATTGGTACCCCAAGGCTTACTGCGCTCAGGATTATACCTGCACCCTTCAGGAACACGGTCAATCGACTGAAAACAAATTTCGCATTTTACCTTACCCTCATATTTCTTCAGCACTATCTTCTTAAAATCGTCAGCGAAATCCTCGCGTATTACAAACACAACCTTCCCAAAACCTGCTTTTATAGCATCAAACACGGAGTAATCCAAAATTGCCTCTCCGTCAGGACCGAGTGCGTCCATTTGTTTCAGGCCTCCATAGCGAGAACCCATTCCCGCCGCTAAAATAAACAATGTCGGTTTCATAGTATTTTTAGAATTTAATTATTTCTTTATTATCAAGCACAAAGTAACAAGCAAGCCAAAAGATAATATTTAGTGGACAACGTCTCCGAACGTTGAAATTTAGTGGACAACGTCTCCGAACGTTGAAATTTAGTGGACAACGTCTCCGAACG
>CAKZZM010000084.1 GCA_937885465.1 uncultured Bacteroidales bacterium | reverse complement strand
CCGAAGAGGTACTCCTATGGGCTGACTCCAGACAAGACAAAGGCTCTTATGCCAACGCACTTGCACAGTCAAAACGTGATGTATCAGAAATAGGCAATGATGACATTACCACACTTATCAAGAAAGACGGAACGGCAAAGATAGGCGTGTTCAGTATTGACGAGAGAAAGGCAAGAGTTAAGGTCTATGATGGTGATACCGTTACGGGCATTGTCGATATAGATGCAGAAAGCGGGATGAAGATTTATCAAGGCAGTGCCGCAAGCGAAAATAATTTGAGAATATATATTACTTCTGACACCGTAATGAATGATAATTGGAAGCCCCGTGGTAAAGTTAGTATTAGTGAAGACGGTTTTGTGTCTTTCGGAACAAATAATAGTGCAACAGGTAGCGATATTCATGTTGCAACCGAAGAATTTACGCTTGGCTCAAGTACAAATTATCTTAAGATAGATGCTTCGGGTGCTTATGGAAGTGCTCATTTTGTCGGTTATGATGGTTCTAACAATAAACAAACAACGGTATCAGTTATATTGCAAATTAAAACCGGTTCTACATGGAACGACCATACTACTATATGTTCCAACACGCAATCAAGAACAGGGGCTTATGACAGTACCGATATGTGGTTAGATGTAAATACTGGTGGAACAAGAACACTCTCAAACATTACAGCAGGAACGTATCGTATTGTACTGAAAGTTAGCGGTTCGCCAAGTTTTAGTTCTTGCCAATACTCACTTCAAAAAGTAGAGTGTACAGGTTGGTATCTTCCAAATTATAGTAAAAAAACAATAATTGGTATAGATGGTTTGATTTCTGCCATTGATAGTACGCACTGTTTCATCGTTGATAATAGCGGTTCAACCCAAAAAATAATAACGAAAGGACTTTCCACAACTAAAACAGGAGCGGAAGATGGGGAATTGTATGTTACAGGAGGTTTTGTAGATGCTTTTTATAACCTATGCAAAGAATTGCAAACAGTCTTTGACGATGTTCGTTTTGTTGGAAACAATGCAACTCATCAACAGGTTGCACATAATCAATTACAAAATGTAATGGACTCTCTTAAAGATAGCGCAGGGAATAGGATTGCAAATATAATAGCATCATCCTAACTACTTTTTTAAGTATAATGTGTCGCCATAGAAATTGCTTACCGTTATGTAAGGATTTTTGGCTTGGTGAAAAACTCCTGCACCCCAAACATCCTCTTGTCCATTTACAAAAATAGAAAATTCTTCAGCGGAGTCAATGGTGTAGTTAAGGTCATCACGGCGATATGGTTCAAGTCCGGCATCTTTGTCCCATGTGTTTTGGTATCTGTATATTACAGACATATCGTTATTAAAAGTGAGTTCGATGAAAGGAAAAACATTTGTTTTGGTGCTAAAAACATGACCCTTAATAGGCTCATTCGGGTCTAAAACAGGGTTATTGCTTTCGCAGCTTGTTTCGGTAGTCATAACTGCAAAAAGGATTAAAACGATTGATAAATACTTTTTCATACACTTGAGGGTTAAAGGGTTAATTCGGCTGCAAAATTACTCAAATCTTTTCATATCTGCAAAAAATAAGAAAATTTTGCAAAGATTTTTCTATTTTAACGACCCTTATCAAAAGTTGCAGAATACAACGAATATCAGAAATGCCCGTTTTGCCACTTTCCCTGCCCTCTGCTGCATTTAATTCTGCAAGATGATACATTTATCACCTCAACACAAAAGAGGGCGTGTAAAGCGATTTTTACACACCCTCTTATTTTTTCTTGTCAGCGAAATGCTGCTTGATGCTCGCAATGCTGTTTGCCTTGCCCTCTCGTGTGGCATAACCGCGTTTGCGCGGCTCTATACCCATATTCTTGATGTTACGCAACATCGTTACCCGCGATACTCCGTATTTTGCAGCGAGTTTGCGCATAGGCATAACGGCATAGTTCGCAATAATAAAAGCCTTATCCTCTTCCGAGAGTTTATTAACGAGCGCGTGGCTGCGTATCTTTTTGACTGCGCGTTTGTGAGTTCCTTGCGCTGTCGGTCTTTCATCTGTAGGTTGCGGCTCTTGCATAGGAGTAACAGAAACAATCTCTCGCTGTTCAAAGTCTGAACAGGCACTGCTATCAGTGCGCGTATCTTTGAAAAATCTGTCGCAGAACCCTACTGACAGATACACTCCGTTGATATATTTACAATCGTTACAGGTCATGGCTCGTTTGTGTCTGTTAGTTCGATAGGGATTTCGCTACCACTTGTATATGCACTCTCATGTCGTATAGGAGCAGGGTCTATCACCTCTGTTTCTAAAAAGACCGAGACGCCGAGCAAACGTAGTTCTCTAATATAACGCTGTGCATCTAATACGGGTTTATAGGAAGTGCCGCGAGGAACAAAGCACCTCATCACCTGCCACCATCCGTCAAAGTATGCCTTTACAATGACAGTCCCTGTCGGGACTTTCGTCCGCAGACCATCAAACAATTTAATTTCGTGTAATTCGTTATCCATTGTTCTTAATACTCCAATTAGGACATCGCTTGCCATCCGTGGCATATAGCGGTAACTTATAGGGGTTGCGTCCCAATATATCGCACCATTGAATAGCAGCCTTATAATGACAGCAGTTGCCACAACATTTATGTTTTTCAGTCTCCATAATTATTCTTGAATTAAGATAGACAAAACTTCATTGACCGCCTGCTCTGCCGCTTGCGGGTGTGTTGCAGCATCTCCACTCTTACGTATGCCGATACAATCTGATGTGTCTCTTGTTGCAGCACACCAGTGGTAGCCTTTGGTGATGTCGCAAAGATTATTAGGAACAATCCATATCTCTACACCCTTTATCTCTCTTAACCACCGCTGCAAGACGGCTTGTGTGGGGGCAGAATACAAACCATTATCCTGATTCCAATTATCACAAGGTGAAATATAAGTAGGGTCGGAGTCATTTCTCTCATGCCCCTCTGAATATCTATATTGACATTTCCAATCAAACCCCGCTTGTTTAGCGAGGCGGGCTGTCTCAAGTGTAATGTATTGTTCGTGTGTATTCATAATTTTAGGATTTTATAATTAAAAGTTATCACAATCTAAACCAGCTTCTTCAAGCCAAAATAATTGTTCTTCTTCAGACATGCTATTTATATCCGAAAAACATTCTTCATAAGTTCTCATGTTTTAGTGATGTGTTAGTTGTTATTATATCTTCCGTTTGCTGCCTATGCTCACAATACGCAGAGCAAAAGCGACAAGTAGTTGCGTTTATTGGGTCTATATCAAAAAATGGACATTTCATAATACAATCTTCTTATCGATTCCACACAGTTTGAGAGCATGTTGCAGTTCATGGACATAATCCAAACTGGCTATGAATTTTGATAGTCCATATTCGATTTCAATCCAAAAACCTTTTATTCCGTCCTCTTTCCACCAAGTAACACCATCATCGGTATTTGGAAGATTCTTTTCCAATTTCCTGCGTGAGGGGAATAGGAGATAGTTCATACGTATCAATAGGCACAATCTCACCCTCATGCACACCTTCAAGCACTTCTATCAATGCCTTGTCACCGCTTAATTGCGTATCGGACAATTCACGGATAAGAACGGCACACTCATTGTTGTCGTGCATTAAGTCTCTAATCATCAGTTCATTTGCCTTCATATTTATTCCTCCAATTTTGAAAAGTTAAATTCATTTATTGCTTTTATATTCTTTTCAACCTCATCTATAAAATCACCCATATTAAGAAAATATCGTGCATAATCTTTATAAAAATCTCTACCATAAGAATAACAAAAACAATACGAGAATATCTCTATCAGCCTACCAACTGACCAGCAGGGATATTCGTGAAGATTAACACCTAC
>CAKZZM010000083.1 GCA_937885465.1 uncultured Bacteroidales bacterium | reverse complement strand
GTTCGGAGACGTTATCCACTATTTTTGAGAGACGGTGGAGAACACCGTCTCTACCGTCGGAACGTTCGGAGACGTTATCCATTATTTTTGAGAGACGGTGGAGAACACCAGTTCTACTGTCGGAACGTTCGGAGACGTTATCCACTATTTTTGAGAGACGGTGGAGAACACCGTCTCTACCGTCGGAACGTTCGGAGACGTTATCCATTATTTTTGAGAGACGGTGGAGAACACCAGTTCTACTGTCGGAACGTTCGGAGACGTTATCCACTATTTTTGAGAGACGGTGGAGAACACCGTCTCTACCGTCGGAACGTTCGGAGACGTTATCCATTATTTTTGAGAGACGGTGGAGAACACCAGTTCTACTGTCGGAACGTTCGGAGACGTTATCCACTATTTTTGAGAGACGGTGGAGAACACCGTCTCTACCATGGGATCCCATTACGCTCTCAAATCGGTAAAAAATATACTCAAACATAAACCATAAGACCGATTTGTTTTTAACATTCGGTTTGCTTTTTTGTTATTTGGATTTCTTTGTTTGTTGCTGAGCAGCCTCTTCGGTTGCCTTAGGCGTAGCCGCTTTTCTTGTTCTGCGTTTCTTTGCAGCGGGTTTAGCCGTTTCCGTTGTTGCAGGTTGTGCGGTTGTTGCAGGTTGTGCGGTTGCATTGTCTGTAACTTGCGTTTGTTCTGCTTTCGCTGCTGTTTTAGCTTTTGCCTTAGGTGCTTTAGGTTTCTTTTCTGCTTTGGCAGGAGTCGGTTCCTTCTCGGTCTTAGGTGCTACCTTAGGTTCCTTCTCGGTCTTAGGTGCTACCTTAGGTTCCTTCTCGGCTTTCGTTGCCTTAGGTTGCTTCTCAACCTGAGGTTTCTTCTCTGCTTTGGCAGGAGTCGGTTCCTCCTCAACCTTAGGTGCTGCATTAGGTTGCTTTTCTACTTTGACAGATACCTCATTCTCCGCAGTCGATTTAGGATTATCGTTGTTAGTCGGTTGAGGCTCTTCAATGGCAGTCGGTTGAGCAGGTTCAGGTTTGGGTAGAACCACTTCGGGCTTTTCCTCAATCGTCTTAGCGGTATATCGTGCCGCTTTCTTCTGTGCCTTCTCGAATGCCGATTCCTGAATAGTAGTCGGCAATCTCAACTCTCTGCCGTTCGTGTCGGTAAAGCGATAGCCTAAGAGCGGTAGCGATTCGTCAGCCAATACTTTGACTTTGTACGCCATATACCACTTTGCTTTGAGAGAGGTGAATAGGAAGCCTTGCGCGAGATAAGCATATACGAACGGGTGGACATATAGCCTTTGTTTGCCACCGAAGTGTTGAGCCGACTTCTCCGCTAAATCTTCAAGCGTATCGGTAAAGAGTAGCGATGGCTGAATCTTGCCGGTACCGCCGCATGTGGGGCAGTCCTCTTGCACATCAACTTCAACGACGGGTCGTACTCTCTGCCGCGTGATTTGCATCAGTCCGAAGCGACTTAGTTGCAGTACATTATGCCGCGCTCTATCTCGTTTCAGAAGGCGTTTGACATGCTCGTAAAGCAACTGCCTGTGCTCAGCAGAATCCATATCGATAAAATCGACAATGATGATACCGCCTATGTCTCTGAGTCGCAGTTGGTGGTAGATTTCATCTGCCGCCTGCATATTGCAATTGAAAGCGTTCTCTTCCTGATCCTCGCCCAACTGCTTCGAGCCGCTATTGACATCGATAGAGAAAAGGGCTTCGGTGCGCTCCATAATGAGATAACCGCCGTTCTTGAAACTGACGGTGCGGCCTAAGCCGGTTTTCATCTGGCGGGTGATCTGGAAATGGTCGAAGATGGGTTGTTCGTCTTTGTATAGTTTGACGATATTTTTCGATTCGGGTGCAATCATCGCGACATAGTCGCGCACATCTTGATACACATCCTTATCGTTGACATAGATAGAGTGAAAATCAGGAGAGAAAACATCTCTGATAACACCTATTGTTCTTCCAATCTCTTCTGTGATAAGAGAAACGGGTTTGGCGTTTTGTAACTTGACGAGAGTATCCTCCCATCGTGTGACAAGCAACCGTATCTCTTCGTCCAGTTCTTCTGCTCGCTTACCTTCTGCAACAGTGCGAACAATTATCCCGAAGTCGGCGGGTTTAATCGCTTGAATAAGTTGCCTCAGTCTGCTCCGTTCTGACTCTTTGCGGATCTTACTTGATACTAAGACCTTATCTCCAAAGGGGATAAGTACAATATTCCTGCCGGCGAAAGATATCTCTCCGGTCAGGCGCGGACCTTTGGTGTTGATAGGCTCTTTAATAACCTGAACAAGAATATCTTGTCCGACTTGGCATATATCTGCCACATTACCTTGCTTACCCACTTCCTTCTGCGGTTCGATGCTTGACATCGATGGCGTTCGCCTTTTGTTGGAAACGGCTTGCTGCGTAAACTTGCTTAAGGTCAGAAAATTGACTCCAAAATCCAAATAGTGCAAAAAAGCATCTTTCTCGTGTCCTATATCCACAAAGACTGCATTGAGCGAGGGCATCACCTTCTTTATCTTGCCGTAGTAGATATTTCCGACGGCGAAAGTGGAGTGGTCGCGTATCTCGCGGCTCACTTCCATAAGCCGGTCGTCCTCAGTGAAAGCAATGGCAATCTCTTGCGGTTGAACATCCACAATCAATTCGCTTTTCATCACTAATAAATTATAACATGTTAAGTGCACTGCATCTTTGCTCCGCACTCGAAACAAAGTGTAATCTCCATTTTTTTGCGAGAGACAACGAATGTGAGTTTGCGACTCCTATCGGAGAGGTCTTCTCTCGTTCTTCGCGCATGGAGTAGCGTAGCAGTGCTGATTAGTAAAAAGATAACGAACTTGTATCTCCTATATTTCGAAGGAGACACAAGTTCGTTTGGTTTCTATAATCGTCAAGTAGTTATTTACTTATGCTTATGACGATTTTTGCGCAGACGTTTTTTGCGTTTGTGCGTTGACATCTTGTGTCTCTTGTGTTTCTTTCCGTTTGGCATAATTCAGTAATTATTTAGTATATCTGCCTGAGAAATCCTTTGAGGCCTTGAAGGCGGGAATTTTGTGCTCAGGAACAATGATTGCTGTTTGTTGTTTGATGTTACGGGCAATTTTCTGACGACGTGTTTTGTTGATGAAAGAACCGAAACCACGGAGATAAACATTTTCACCGCCGAGCATAGTGTCTTTGATTACATCCATTGAAGTCTCAACAACTGCTAAAACTTCTTTTCTTGTAAGGCCTGTTTTGATTGCAACTTCGCTTACTAGTTCTGCTTTTGTCATAATTGAAAATATTTTAAATTGTTGAACAATATTGTTGGAAGGACTTTTTTCCTTTATCCAAGTTTTGTGCAAAGGTAGTAATTATTATTTGTTTATGCAAATTTTTTGCAATAAAAGGCAAAAATAATTCTAATTTTTCGTATAATGAGCAGATTTTTGACGGAAATCAGCAGATATATTAGCGAGTACGGAAAGTACGGAAAGCACGGAAAGCACTGAAAGCGCGGAAAGGATAGACAGAGCGGAAGTGCTGTGTCGGTCAAGTATCGGCGGAAAGTTTTCTCCAGTTGTAGTATCCGTATAGGCAATTGAGGCACCAGAAGATGTAGAGGGCAGTCATTGAGTAGTTGGCGGCGTTGAACCACATGGCGATGGACAGGATATCCACTATCAGCCATAGTCCCCACTGCTCTCTATAGCGGGTGATCATCAGCAGTTGTCCGACGAAGGCGGGAATGGTGGTGAAGGCATCTAACCACGGCTGTGAGTCGTCAGAATAGTATTTTAAGAATAAGGCGGTCCCGACGGAGGCTGCAATAGTGAATAGCGATAGTAAGATTGTGTAAATAGGCTTGAGATGCCTTGTGTGAAGTTTATTCTCGCTGCTGTCATCGGTCTTGCCGTAGTGCTTCAGCCACGAGAAAAGGCCGTAGATCATCGTGAGAAAGTAGAAGATATTGATTGCCACTTCCCCGTATAGGTGTTCTTCGAAGCAGATAATAGCATAAGTGATAACTTGAATAAAACCGAAGAAGAAGGAAGATATTTTCCCTTGAGAGCATAATATAACAGAGAAGATGCCTGTTATGCCGCTGATGATAAGAATAGGTCGTTCGGGGTGCAGAATAAAGACCACGACTTGCAGTGCTATGCCGAGCGAAATAAACAGCCGGTCGAAAAGGGTCTTGCCTGCCACAAATTCGCTGTAGAGAAATTCTTTCGCGAGCAATGCTATTCGTTTGGGCTTTGTCGCTTCTTGTGCGGCTTTTTGCGAGTGGGGATACTCGCGCTCCTGACTTATATCCCCCTTTGTGCTCTGCGGTATCTTGTTATGTTGATGCATAGTCCGGTGATTAGAAGTATGAGTAGGGGAATAAGGCAGGTTATGACTTGCAGATGTGTGCGGTAGGCGTGGGCAGCGTTATCGTTTAGGAGCCGCAGGGCGAAGTCCTTGCTGCGAAGATTGATGATAGAGCGGTTATCGGTCAGATAGAGGATGGCATTAGTGAGGAAATCTTTGTTGGCGAACTGCATGCCCGTATATTTGTCGTAGCCGAGAGGCAGAGGGCGCGACTGTTGGTAGTCGTTGCGGATAATAGAGCCGCACGCGATGAATATCTGCCTTGTCGGAGTGTCCTCTGTGTTCTCGTTAGCGTGTGTTATGCCTTCCGGAACCATGCGGTGTCGGAAGAGGGAGGGGAAGGTACCTTCTACTAAGACACCGACGGGGATATAGGCGAAGGTAAACAGTTCGTCGTCATCGCTCATGAGCGAGAGATTGACCTCGGCGGGGACCGTTATTGCTCGTGAGGCTGAGGATGTAGCGAGTAGCACTTCTTTGTATAATCCGTCATCTTCGCCTACAGGTTCGATACCGGAACAGAAGAGCGAGCTGACGCTGCCGAGGTTATGCGTGATAGGGGAGCTTTGCGAGGTGAGAAGGAGCGGGGCGTAGTACCACGGCATGGGTTGGAAATTGGGGTGCTCTGCATCGCGACTGACATCAACGGGAATAGGCAGACATTGCTTATCCTGCAGCAGGGTGGGGGTGATGCGAATACCGTAGCGGAAAAAGAGGTCTTGCAGATTGAGGTCTTTCCGGATAACGGGTGTGAAACCGTCTTTTGACAGGATATCCTCTGAGAATGTTACTCCGTCAACGAGCCAAAGGATCTTACCGCCTTGCATCACATAGTGGTCGATCTGATACTTATCTGCCTCGCTGAAAGGCTCTTGCGGGTCGGCGATGATGAGTGCGCTGTAGTCGTTAAGGTCGTCGGGGTTACCTGTGAAAGTGCCACGGTCTATTTGAAAATATTTTGAGAGATTGAGTTGGAAATCATAGACGAAGCGTTCGTCAAGTTCGCCGTGCCCTTCAATAAAGGCTATTTTGTCGGGTTTCTCTTTCGTTATTTGCATGATAGCCTCGGCGAAGGCGAACTCTAACTGCTCTATTGATTGATTGACATTATCCTCACCGGATAGTCCTCTTGTGTTTTTGAGAAGTGGTACTATAGTTTGTCTGCCCTTGTAGGTTAGTATGGCGTAAGGGAAGACGGGTGTTTGCACCATTTGCCCTTGTTGTTGCCGCTCGTGGATAATGGTGGGGGAGAGAGTTGAGACGATACCTTTCTCATCTTTGTCGGGTGGCGACACCTCATAATATACGGTGCCGTAGCGGGCGAGGTCTCGGGCTGTTTCGATAGTGGCGTTTTTCAGCCTGAGGAAAGATGGGTTGAGATGTCCGTCAAGAAGGATGCGGATATTGATTGGCGCGTCTGCTTCGTGCATCAGTGTTTTGGTCGCATCCGATAGGCTGTACCGCTTATCTTCGGTCAGATCTAACCTCGCAGACCAATTACTGACGACAACCGAAGTCGCCGCCAGTATAAGAATAACGATTATGTAAGTGCGCCAATTCAATTAAAAAATTGGTAATTAAGAATTAAAAATGTTTTAGCGTTGTCATTTCTCAATACCGAGTTCTTGTAGTGCCTCTTGATTGAAAACCACTTCGTGCTTTTGTTTGAGGTCTGCAATCCACTTCTTTTCTAAGTAGTCTTGATAATCGGTAACGACGGCATTCCTCTCATCTGTATATTCCTCAGGTGCTTTGATGACCTTGCCTTGCAAGAAGACATAAGGATATTCCTCCGTAGGTTGCATGTCACCTTGTTTCCATTGCAGTTTGTCCACAACCTTATTTTCTCCGGCAGCCCATAAGCCTTTTTCGGTGCGGACATAGACGACGGAGTCAATATTAAGGCGGTGGGCGATATAACTATCTATAGAGTCTTTATTGGCGGAGCGGAAGATGGCCTTTGCTGCCTTCATTGAATTCTGATCTTTGCAATATACGACTCTGCCTTTGAATCGCGGCTTATCCCAAGTGTATTGTTTCCTGTTGCGATTGAAGAAGTCTGTTATTCCGATGGTGTCAAGCGATGCCTTATCCCATACCTCTTGCAGTGATATGTCGAAGAGCAGGATACCGTCGTGATATTCTTTAACGAGGTGCCTCAGGTCCGTATATTTATCTTCAAGATGCGCATCTTCTATAGCCAAAACCTCGTCATCTGACAGTGTATCGCTGAGGTTATATTCTTTGCGTATTTTTTCTACGAAGGCATCTTGCACTTCCTTGTGTCTTTCGTCCCGCTTAACCCTCTGTTGCAGGTCTTTGTGCATCTGGTCGTAAGGTTGTATGGCGCGTTTGTCGAGCGTCTGCACTATATGCCATCCGAAGCGGCTTTTGAAGGGTGCGGATATTTGGTTTTGTTCGAGTGCAAAAGCTTCATCTTCAAATTGCTTAACCATCATACCTCGTCCGAACCAGCCGAGGTCACCGCCTCGCATAGCCGAGCCTTTGTCGTCTGACAGGGTACTTGCGAGTTGTGCAAAATCATCGCCGTTTTGTAGCAGAGCGTATATGCTGTCGATCTCGTGTTTCTTTACGGCGGAAACAGAGTCGTTATCGCGCGGCACAACCTTCATTATATGTCGGGCATTGACTTCGAGATGCTCTCTCTCTTCCTCTACTAAGGCGATATGGAAGCCGTATTGAGTGCGGAAGACGGGTGTAACCTCTCCGACGGGTGTCTCATACACTGCTTTTTCGAATGACCAGACATATCTGAGCGGTACTATCCAGCCCAACTCGCCATTGTTATCATTGACTGAGGGGTCGGTACTCACCTCTTTGGCTACTTTGAAGAAGTCCTCAGGGACAGCGGGCAGCATCTTTCGCCCTTTCTTAACGGGGATACCTTCGGTGACTCTCTTGCGGGCGTTCTCTATTTTCGCAAGTGCTTCTGCTACGGCAGAGTCGGAGGCGTTTTTAGGACACTCTACAGCAATATGAGCAGCGCGGCGGTCACGACTGAGATGATCGTAGGTGAGGAGAACCATCTCTTCCTCTAATGCGCTATCCTGCATATAGCGAGGAATAGCCTGCTTGCGATATGATGCCAACTCGCTCTTGAAGGTTGAAAGGGTATCTAAACCTCTGTCCTCTGCCTCTTTTACTTTCAGTTTGAAGTTAACGAAGAGATCTAAATATTCGCTGAGCGACTTCTGCTCGACAGTGGATTCGGTGTTGTTCTTATTATATATATATAGAAACTCAGAAGCGGGCACCGCCTCGCCGTCGATGGTAAACAGCGTCTTATCATTTTCCTGTGCAAAGGAAGGTGCTACTATTAATGCCACCAATGCTGATAGACAAAGAAGTTTTTTCATTCTCTTCATTTTTTAATTTTAGATTTTAGAGTGTAAGTTTAACGGAGGATAGCCGGTTTTACACTACTCCGCTGAATCCCATGAAAGCCATAGCGAGAAGTCCTGCGGTGAGCAATGCGATAGGTGTTCCTTCCATTGCTTTGGGCACTTTATTAAGTGCCAGTTGCTCGCGAATACCGGCGAAGAGCACCAAAGCGAGAGTGAAGCCGAGGGCTGTGGCGAAGGCATATACGGTACCTTGCAGTAATCCGCCTTCTGCACCAGGGACTTTGCTTATCCATGTGCCGTCAGCAACGAGAATGGCCACGCCGAGGATACAGCAGTTGGTGGTGATAAGCGGCAGGAATACGCCTAATGCCTGATACAGCGACGGGCTGATTTTCTTCAGTACGATCTCTATCATCTGCACGAGTGCCGCAATAACGAGGATAAAGACGATGGTTTGCAAGAATCCTAATCCGAAGCGGTTGAGCAAGAGTTGCATCAGGTAGGTAATGATAGTGGCTATTGTCAGCACAAAAGTGACGGCTGCACCCATACCGAGTGCGGTATCTATTTTCTTACTTACTCCGAGGAACGGGCAGATACCGAGAAACTGCGAGAAGACGATATTATTAACGAATATCGCGCTTATTATTATAAGTAGATAGACCATAGTTTTATTATTTGATTTTGTTCATAATAGCCATAAGGTAGGCGAGTGCGATGAAAGCTCCGGGTGCGAGTACGAAGATAAGCATTCCGTATTGTTCAGGGAAAATGGGGTGACCGAAGCAGAAACCTGAGCCTAACAATTCTCTTATAGCGCCGAGTACGGTCAGCGAGAGTGTGAAACCGAGTCCCATGCCGAGTCCGTCGAGAGCGGATAGGCCGACACTGTTTTTCGCAGCAAAGGCTTCAGCGCGCCCCAGCACGATGCAGTTAACCACGATAAGCGGGATAAAGAGTCCGAGATCCTCATATATGGCAGGCAGATAAGCTTGCATGAGCAGTTGCACCATCGTTACGAACGAAGCGATGACGACTATATATGCAGGGATATGCACTTTATCGGGAATGAGGTTACGAAGAAGTGAGATAACCACATTCGAGCAAACGAGCACGAAGAGTGTGGCAAGTCCCATCGACATACCATTTATAGCCGAGGTTGTGGTGGCGAGTGTCGGACACATACCGAGTACCAAGCCGAATGTAGGATTCTCTTTGAGAATTCCGTTAGTGAAAGTTGAAAGCGGCTTATTCATTGTTGTCTTCATTTATAATATTCAACTGATCTGTTGCTTCCGTTTGTTGCGCTGCTGCATCACATGATTGTGTGTCAGCCTCTTGTGCGTTTTGTGCTATGAAAGCGTCGTATGCCCCCTGCACTGCTTTGAGGAAGGCGCGAGAAGATATAGTGGCTGCGGTGATGGCATCAATATCTCCGCCGTCTTTGCTAACGATAAATTTCGTAGTAGCGGGACTCTTACCGATAATTGATTGGCGATTCTTATTTGTCCTAAACCAATCAATCATGTGGTTGCCCAAGCCCGGCGTTTCCTGATGCTCAAGCACCTCATATCCGGCAATATTGCCGTCTTTGTCGAAACCGACCATTACTTTAAAAGCACCGCCGAAACCGTTTTCTTCCGTTTGCACTGCTGCACCGATGAGGTTATCGCCCTTGAATGCGCGATAGATAATGAGGTTGCCTACCTCTTCTGCTTCTGCTATTGTGACAGAATCTCTTGTCGGAAGAACGGAGGTGATAGCTTTTTGTTGCTTTTCTGCCTTTTGCTGCTCAATAGGCTCTTTCGTCAATGCGTATAAACCACCGAGAAGAGCCGCTGCTGCCAACGCCACAAGAGTGAGCGACAAAACCATATTTTTAAGATTACTTTCTAAGCGTTTCATGATGTTTATTTTGGAATTATATTGTCTTTAAAATCCGTTGTAATCGTTATATATTTTTCTTATCACCGAGAAGTTAAGACAAGTTATTTCTTCTTTTCTCCGAATCGTTTCGGGCGGATATACATATTCAGCAACGGGGTGCATGCATTCATAATAAGTATGGCGAAGGACATACCTTCGGGATACGCTCCCCATGTACGTATTACCACTACGATGATGCCGATGCCGATGCCGTAAATAATCTGTCCTAACGGTGTCATAGGTGAGGAAACATAGTCGGTAGCCATATATATTGCTCCGAGTATCAGACCGCCTGTCAGCAGGTGGTATTGTGGTGCTGCAGCCCCCGGTATAAAGAGCCACAGGATAGCGGAGAAAGCTGCCACGGTGCAAAGGATGCTTACGGGGATGTGCCAGGTGATAGTCTTTGTGCAGAGCAGATAAATACCGCCGATGAGCAGTGCGATAGCACTTATTTCGCCGAATGAGCCGCCGAGGTAGCCTACAGCGAGGTGCCAAAGGTTTGGCAGGTCATTGAGCAATGATGCGTCACCCGCTTTGAGGGCGTTTTTCATTATGGCCAGCGGGGTGGCACCCGTCTCTGCGTCAACGAAAGGCATAGCCGAAGCGAAGCCTAACGGGCGCGGCCAGGTGGTCATCTGCACGGGGAAAGAGATAAGCAGGAAAACGCGACCTATCAACGCGGGATTAAACGGGTTCTGACCCAAACCGCCGAACGTCATTTTACCTACGCCGATAGCAACTAACGCACCGATGATAACCATCCAAACAGGGAGGTTGCTCGGGAGATTAAAGGCAAGTAGCAGACCCGTCACGATTGCTGAGCAATCGCCCAAAGTAGGTTGTTGTTTGAGAATAAATTTGGCAATGAGCCATTCAAATAAAACGCACGATACTATTGATACCGTGCTAACAATAAGTGCCCCCCAACCAAATGCGGCAACTGATACTACAAATGCCGGTATAAGGGCAATAATCACATTCAACATGTTACGACGCACACTGTCAGAAGAATGCACATGCGGCGCCGCCGATACAATGAGTTTGTCCATATTGTGAATTTATTATTTAATTCGGAATATTGTCGTTTTTATGTCGCAGGCGAAAAGAAATCTCCACAGGAGAGGAAATGTCCCGATTTTCGCACATAACAAGCCCACTAACACATAATTACTACAAAATTACAACTTTTTTACGATACAAGCAAGAAAATAATTAATTTTTTTTGACCATCGGATTAGAAAGGAACACACCGGTGACGATAGCACCTTGGTGTGTTCCTTCCTTCCGATTTTTGCTCTTTGCTCAGTATCCTTGCTATGTCGAGTGCTTATAGTCGATTGGGGAGTCGGTTATAGAATTCAGTAACTGCTATTATACCTTGGCGGAATATATTGAGGTCCATTGACTCGTTGGGCGAGTGGATAGCGTTCTCCTCTAAGCCGAAGCCCATAAGTATGGTTTTCTTTTCCAGTATCTGCTCAAAGTCGGCAATGATGGGGATACTGCCGCCTCTTCTCGCCGCCACCGGTTTCTTTCCGAACGCCTTTTCGAATGCCTCAGCCGCTGCTTGATAGGCGGGCAAGTCGATGGGGCACACATATCCTGCTCCGCCGTGCATCGGTGTCACCTTTACCTTGACTGATTGTGGTGCGATTGTTCGGATATACTCTGCGAACTGCTCAGATATAGTGTGGTGGTCTTGATTAGGCACGAGTCGGCAACTTACTTTGGCGTATGCCTTGCTCGGTATAACCGTTTTGCTGCCTTCACCGGTGTATCCACCCCAAATGCCGCAGATGTCGAACGAAGGTCGGCAAGAGTTGCGCTCTAAGGTCGAATAACCTTCTTCACCTGCAACGGCATCGATACCTATGGCTGATTTATATTGCTCTTCCGAGAACGGGATTGACTGAATCATCTCTTTTTCTTCTGCGGATAGCGGCAGAACATCGTCGTAGAAGTGCGGGATAGTTATCTTACCGTGTTCGTCGGTTATGGTAGCCAGCATCTTGCATAGCACATTAATCGGATTGGCGACTGCCCCTCCGAAATGTCCGGAATGAAGGTCGCGATTCGGACCTGTTACCTCAATCTGCCAATAAGCGAGACCGCGCAGACCTGTGGTGATAGAAGGGATGTCGCGACTAATCATTGAGGTGTCGGACACGAGGATAATATCGCATTTAAGCAGTTCTTTATGTTCGAGCATAAAGGGCGTGAGGGCAGGCGAGCCTATCTCTTCTTCTCCTTCAAGAATAAACTTAACATTGCATTTGAGCCGATTATGTTTGCGAAGATACTCGAATGCTGCGTATTGTATGAAACTCTGACCTTTATCGTCGTCTGCACCTCGTGCGTATAGTTTTGCGTCTTTCACTATTGGCTCGAACGGGTTGCTGCGCCATTGCTCTAACGGTTCGACGGGCATAACATCGTAGTGCCCATAGACGAGCACTGTCGGAGCGCAGGTGTCGGTCATATATTCGGCATAGACGATAGGATTACCCGTTGTGGGCATAACATCTGCTTTCTGCATTCCTGCTTTGAGCAGAAGTTCGCGCCACCTTTCCGCGCAGGCGTACATATCGCTTTTATGGCTTGCTTCGCACGATATTGAGGGGATACGCAAAAGAGACGACCATTCGTCAATGATACGAGGCATCTCTTGTTCTAAATATTGCTCTATTTCCATAGTTTATGAATTGATTCTCTTATTGCGATAGAGGGGAATAGCGGAAAGAGGAAAGCGAAGTTTTCTGCTATTTGCCCTAATACTCTTATTATCTGCATAATGCGATTGGCGGGGCGCTTCATTAAGTGGAAATAATGTTGTTTTCTGCCTCCGTGTCCGTCGCGCAAAATGAGGGTGTCTAATTTTTTCGCAAGGTGTCGGTATTTGTCGGTGTAGAGCGGCATTGTATCTTCAGGCAGTTGCAGTCGCTTGCAGACTAAGTATCCGAGTGCTTGCCATGGTTTGAGAAGATGCAGTGCGGTGAGTTGTCGGCGTAACTTTTGCGGGTCGATATAGTCTTTTGATTCTCGCAGTGTCAGAGCCCAATCGGTCAGTTGCCGCCAACTGCAACCGGTGGAGATGAAGTGGTGCCACAGGTGCACGAAGATATATATGGCGTTGAATGCCGGCTCAGGCGTGCGTAGGGAAGTACCGGCTATTGTGCCTAAATTTTTTGTCATACCTTCTGCCTCAAGGCTGAGCCAGTAAAGGGTATCTTTTTCCGCTGTAAATTCTGCTGTTTGGTGGTGTAACTCCACTATCAGACTCATGTCCTCTTTCGGGATGAAGATAAAGTGCTTACTGCCTTCTTCCTCTGACTGCCAAAAGGAGTTTGGGTAGGCGTTTCTCAGCAATTCGCAAGCCTCGTGGTAGCGTTCTTTGCCTACATACAGGTCCACATCTCCTTGTTCTCTAAGGTCGGGGTTACCATAAAGGACGGCGAGTGAGTAGCCTTTCATCAGTACGACGGGAATATTGTTATCTTGCAGGATTTTAACGATATTCATCATCCATTTGCCTCGCGTCATTTGTGCTTGAATATTATAGGCATACTGCGCTTGCAACCATTTTCGCAGATTGGGATCCACTTGTTCGTTGTTCAGTAGTGCTCCGGCGTGCAGTGCCACGGTTGATTGTTTGGCGGCAATCTGCATAATCTGCTTATAGTCGCTTGAAAGGTCGTTTTCACGCGAATTAAAGAGCGTTTGGCGAATAATAGCAAAATATGATGAGGTGTAGTCCATCCTATCGTCTTTTCCGTTCTTTCCGTACTCGTTCTACTCAGTAATACCTGCATCCTGCCATTTGTGTATCAGAGTCGTGGCATCGCTGAGTGCCTGCTCATGAGTAACATCGTATTCGGCGCAGAGCAGATCAGCCATTGCTTCTGCATCGAAGTCCTTGTCGGTGAGGTTTCTGTAGAGGTATGCCGCTGATTCGTTCATGGTTAGCATCTTATTGAAATTGATGACCTCTGCACCTTCGGCAATTAAGATAAAGTCAGGTCCTAACGGTCTGAGAGTAAATCCGTGTTTTAGTTTCATAACTTATTATTTTTCTTTGTCGGCGAATTAGAAGAATTTGGCGAAAAAAACTTCGTTTTTTTTGTTTTTTGGTCAACAATTACCCACAATTACCCACAATTATACAATTACCCACAATTATCCAAAAATTAAAATTTTTGGCGAAATAAGCGGGAATGTTTAGTTACTTATCACTTTTCTGTATATTTTCAGCAGATATCGCCGAAAGGGGTAGAGTCGTTGCCACAGTCGTGCTTTGCTGAGGTGTTTCTTCTGCCCGTTTGGGCGTTTTATTGCTATTACTTTTGCGATTATGTCGCTTTCAGTGCAGTATTCCTCGCCTACTATATTTCCGTCGCCTCGGAGAGTAAGGTTGTGTCCGTCTTTTTTAATGAGGCGATGAAGAACATACTGTTGCTGCCGAGGAAGTAAGGCGAGTAGTATGTCACCGGTGTTGAGTTCGTCGGGTGCTGATAGCACAACGCTGTCCTCTCCTCCCCTAATAAAGGGCAACATACTATTTCCCGTAGGGGTTATCTCTACCTCTTTTCCCTCGGAGATGAGACTCTTGACTTGTGGGAAAAATATGTCGTTATTAAGGATTTTCACGGTCGTTTAAATATGCGGTAACAGGGCAGCCGCATTACGGGCAAGATTATTAATTTTCGAAGGCATTGAAACCTTGTGCTTTGAGGGCAATTTCCGCGCCGCTTCGTGTTATGAGGTTGCAGCCTTGTTCTGCCTTCTGCATATATCCGATGAGCGATACATCTTGCATAGGCAGAATCTTATCGTAATCTTGTTGTGCAATAGTGAATAGCAGTTCGTAGTCCTCGCCTCCGTTGAGCACGCAGGTTACTATATCCATATTCATTTCCTCTGCCATTGCTGCCGTTTCGTAGTCGATGGGTAGTTTGTCGGCAAAGACTGAGCAACCGGTGCCTGATGCTTTGCACAGGTGCAGCAATTCACTACTCAGTCCGTCGCTGATATCAATCATCGATGTGGGTTTGATACCGGCAGTTTTGAGAGCCTCGATAATATCTTTTCGTGCTTCGGGTTTGAGTTGTCGTTCGAGGATATACTCTTTTCCCTCGAAGGCTTTTTGTGCCAAGTCGGGATTATTATATGCCGCTATGCGCTCTCTCTCCAGCAGTTGCAATCCCATATAGGCAGCACCGAGGTTACCTGTGCAGCAGATGATATCGTTGGGTTTGGCACCGCTGCGGGTTACTAAATTCTCTTGTTTGACTTCACCGAGGCAGGTGATAGAAATCGTCAGTCCCGTCATTGATGAAGTGGTGTCTCCGCCGACTATATCAACGCCGTATTCAGAGCATGCGAGTCTGATACCGCTGTATAACTCGTCAATGTCCTCTACTGAAAATCGTTTGGATATACCTAATGCCACGAGCAAGGAAGTAGGTCTGCCGTTCATGGCGTATATATCGGAGATATTGACGACGGCAGCCTTGTATCCGAGGTGTTTGAGCGGCACATATTCGAGGTTGAAGTGCACTCCTTCCAAGAGGATATCGGTTGTGGCGAGTGTGCGGTATGACTTGTGGTCTATTGCAGCGGCATCATCGCCTATGCCTAATTTAGTGGATGCGTTTTGGGGGTGTATAGCTTTGGTGAAGTGGTCAATAAGACCGAATTCGCCGAGTGTGCTGATGTCTGTTCTTGCCATAATATTATGAATTCATAGAGGCGAGGAATTCGTCGTTGTTCTTCGTCCTCTCCATTTTCTCTTTCAAGAATTCCATTGCCTCAATGGGGTTCATATTGCTCAGATGTCGGCGCAGAACAATCATTCGGCTGAGGATTTCAGGCGGCAGCAGTAAGTCGTCGCGGCGTGTGGACGATGCCATAATATCCACGGCGGGGAAGATGCGTTTGTTGGAAAGACGGCGGTCTAATTGCAGTTCCATATTTCCCGTTCCTTTAAACTCTTCGAAGATAAGGTCGTCCATTTTCGAGCCTGTCTCGGTGAGTGCTGTTGCGATGATAGTGAGCGAACCGCCGTTTTCAATGTTTCGTGCGGCACCGAAGAAGCGTTTAGGTCTATGTAGTGCTGATGCCTCTACGCCACCTGACAGCACTTTTCCGCTTGCGGGGGCGACAGTGTTATATGCACGGGCGAGACGGGTGATAGAGTCGAGAAGAATAACCACATCGTGTCCACACTCTACTAAGCGTTTTGCTTTCTCATGCACTATATTCGCCACTTTGACGTGATTTTCAGCGGGTTCATCGAAGGTGGATGCGATAACCTCTGCCTTGACGGAGCGTTGCATATCTGTTACCTCTTCGGGGCGTTCGTCAATAAGCAGCACTATCATAAACACCTCAGGGTGATTGGCTGCAATAGCGTTTGCGATATTCTTGAGTAACACCGTCTTACCTGTTTTCGGTTGCGCCACGATAAGTCCTCGTTGCCCTTTACCTATTGGGGCGAAGAGGTCGATGATGCGGCAACTGAGCGGGTCGTTGACGCCGGTGCATAGTTTGAATTTCTGATTAGGGAAGAGCGGGGTGAGATGCTCGAATGAAACGCGGTCGCGTGCCTCGGCTGGTGTCAGTCCGTTGACGCGAAGCACCTTGTTCATAGGGAAGAATTTGTCGCCCTCTCTCGGGGGGCGTATCGAGCAATAGATAGTGTCGCCCGTTTTTAGTCCGTACTGCTTTATCTGCTGTTGTGATACATAGATATCGTCGGGCGAGGTGATGTAGTTATAGTCCGGTGAGCGCAGGAAACCGAAGCCGTCGTTGGTTGCCTCGAGCGTGCCGTAGCCCGTTATTGAATCGCCGAAGTCGAAGTCGGCAGACTCTCTTTTCTGTCCTGCTTCTTTGTTTTTATCTTTGGCACCTTTCTCCTCCTTGTTTTTATCTTTTGCGCCTTTCTCCTCTTTGTTTTTATCTTTGGCACCTTTCTCCTCTTTGTATTTATTGTCTTCGGAGAATGCCATCATCGCTGCTTCTTTTGCTGCGGCAACGGCGTTGTCAGCATCGGGAGTGATATTTGTTATCGGCTCTTGCTCAGGCTCTTGTTCCGACAAGCGTTCAAACAGTCCGTCTCTGTCGCTTATATCCTGCTTGATTTGTTCTTCTGCTTCTAACAGCGATTGTTCGGTGAACAGCGGTTGGGCGGCAGGTGCTATATTGGTAACAGTTTTCTTCTTGCGTTGCTTGCGTTCGCTGAGTCGTGCCTGTTCCTCTTCTTGCTGCTTTTTCTGCTCGGCAAGCACTTCTGCTTCTTCCTCTCCGCTCAGTGCCTGCTTGCCCCTTTTAACACGGGATAGGGACACATGTTCGACTTTGGGTTGGATGCGCGAGCGGCGTTTTTTCTCCGTCTTCTCTTCACGAGCATCGACTTGGGCTTGAACATCATCTGCGTGAAGATCAGCCTCTTTGTCAAGGATAGAATAGATAATACTGCGTCTGTCGGCAGAGCGCGTCTTAATTTTTAACTCAGATGCAATATGCCCAAGTTCATCTTGCGACAACTGCTCTAATTGGGATAAAGTGTAAGCCATTTATAATGAAAAATTTTAGTCAGGAATTTTATTAGAGTGCAAATATTATTCGAGTACGGGAATAGGCGAAGTTGCCTTAGTTACGCAATTATTGTCTATAACGCGGCAACTTTATTGCCGTACGATAATAAAAAGAGCAAAAACTCGATTAATAAGACTAATAAAAACAAGTGTGAAACTTGCGGAAAGAAGATATATATCCCGCTTGCTTTGCAAAGTTACTATATCTTTGCGGATTATGCAAGAGAAAACACAAAAAAGTTTAATTTTTAATGTTTGCTATTTGATTTTTCTTTCTTCTGCAGACATCGCATGTTTGGCATGGCAGGGCTTCTGTCTCGCCGAAATACGACACGAGAAGTTGTTGTCGACAGAAGTCAGTTTGGACGGCATATTCGAGAATTGCGTTAAGGCGAGATTGATAAGTCTGCTTTTTTCTTGTGTATTGTTCGGTTATCTTATCGCCTAATTCTTCGAGTGTTACTCTGTCGCGAATATATGTTATTGCCGGTGTTTCCTTTCTGGGGATATATGTTATTATGCCTGCGCTCGCCAGTTTTACCAGTTCTTCGTTCAGGTTTTTAAGCCTTAGGTTCAGTGCTTTGCATATTTCAGCATCATCTATATAGGCAAAGGTAGAGAATAGTCCGGTATAATGTCTCATCAGGTATTGCAGTATCTGCTCTTGCAGCGGCGTTATCTGCTCGCCATAGAGTTGTTCTTTCGAGCGGCGAATCTGTACTCTTGTTGCTATCTCTCTGTTCTCTTCAAAGAGCCAAAAGTTGGCTTGTGCGATAAGTTGAATAGCTGATAGCGTTTGTATAAGCGGCAGGTGCCTTGCTCGGCAGAAATCATCGAAATGGAAGGCGTGCACGGTATTTGCACCGAAGCCGAGTGCTACCTCGAAGTTATCACCGATAGCTTCGTAAATGCGTTTGATGAAAGTGATGTCGGGGAAGGCATCTGATTCTCGTTTCTTTATTTTTATCGGGTCTTTGTCATCGTGCAGGAGTACAGCGTATGCCGTTTCGCCGTCTCTTCCCGCTCGTCCTGCCTCTTGGAAGTAGGCTTCTATTGAGTCGGGCAGGTCAAGGTGAATAACGGTGCGTACATCGGGTTTGTCGATACCCATACCGAAGGCGTTGGTGGCGACTATCACTCTTATCTCGCCGTCGGTCCATTGCTGTTGCCGGTAGTCCTTCTCGGCCTTGCTTAGTCCGGCATGGAAGGCGGCAGCACTGATACCCTCGCTGCAGAGCAGTTCACTAATCTGCGTAGTGCGGCGGCGACTCCTTACATATACTATACTGCTACCTTCAACCGACCGCAGGATATGCAGCAGTTGCGCTTCTTTCTCGGTAGTGTAGCGAGATATATACGCAAGGTTCTTTCTGCAAAACGATGCCTTAAAGATGTTCCACGGCTCAGCTTTCTCGTTTGACAGTTTGTCTTGAATATCCTCCACCACTTCGGGTGTAGCGGTAGCGGTGAGAGCGAGTACGGGTGCGTGTGGGAAGAGCGGACGGATACGGGCAATGTTGAGATACGACGGACGGAAATCGTATCCCCACTGCGATATGCAGTGTGCCTCGTCAACGGCTATGAGTGCGATGGGCAAAAAACGCAGTTTTTGGATAAAGCGCTCTGACTCTAATCGCTCAGGACTGACATAGAGGAATTTGGCGTGCCCGAACTGACAATGCTCCAATATCATTTGCATCTCGTCTTGCGTTATACCTGTATGGATAGCGAAGGCTTTTATTCCTTTCTCTCTGAGGTGCAGCACCTGATCTTTCATTAGGGCAATAAGCGGAGTTATAACGAGGCATAGTCCGTCGCCGTCTTCATTATCGGGGGCTTGCATCGCCATTGCCGGGACTTGAAAACAGAGACTCTTGCCTCCGCCTGTGGGTAGAAGAGCGAGGGTGTCGTGCCCTGACCCCGCACTTTCAATAATTTCCGCCTGCAGAGGGCGGAAATTATCGTAGTGCCAATATCGGTGCAATATGTCGATGTAATGAGTCAATAGTCGAAAGTTGAAAGTCCGGAAAGTCCGGAAAATCCGGATAGTCCGGAGAGTCAAGAGTTCGGGCGGAGCCCTATAGTCGAAATAGCGGTTTGTAGTCTGCGAAGAGTTTCCTCTTTGCCGAGTGCGGATGTTATTTCCCAGATATGTGGTCCGCGGGCTGCACCTACGAGGCAGATGCGGAAGGCGTTCATAACGAGTCCGACACCATATCCTTTCTCTGCTATCCAACTCATCACGAGTGCATCGAGTGCTTCTGCCGACCAATCTGTTTGTGGTGTGAGAAGTTCAAGCAGTTCCTTCATTTGACGGGGAGAGTCCTCTTTCCAGCGTTTTTTGAGCGATTTCTCATCGTATTCCTGCGGAGCGCGGAAGAAGAAGTCGCATTGTTCCCACAGTTCACTGACGAAGTTAACTCTCTCTTTCATCAGACCAATTATATGTTCGAGCAGAGGTCTGCGCTCGTTCTGCCACACGTTTTCGTTGATACCTTTATCGGCGAGTACAGGCAGGAACTGCTCAGCGAGCAAAGCGTCGGGCATCTGCATCAGATATTGGTGGTTGAACCACTTACCTTTTTCGTAATCGAATTTAGCACCGCTCTTGCTGACTCTGTCGAGTGAGAATTCTTGAATAAGTTCGTCAATGGAGTATATCTCCTTATCTCCTGTGGCGTGCCAGCCGAGCAGAGCGAGAAAATTAATTACCGCTTCGGGGTAGTATCCGCTCTCGCGATATCCTGACGATACTGTTCCCGTTTTCCGGTCGTGGAACTCGAGCGGGAAGACGGGGAAGCCGAGTCTGTCGCCGTCGCGTTTGGACAGTTTGCCGTTGCCATCGGGCTTGAGGAGCAGCGGCAGATGTGCGAACTCCGGCATGGTGTTCTCCCAACCGAAAGCACGATAGAGAAGTACATGCAACGGTGCGGACGGCAGCCACTCTTCGCCGCGTATGACATGGGATATTTCCATCAAGTGGTCATCCACGATATTGGCAAGGTGGTATGTCGGCAGGTCGTCAGCCGACTTATAAAGAACCTTATCATCAATAATATTTGAGTTTATGATTACTTCACCGCGAATGAGGTCGTGCACATGTATCTGTTCATTCGGTTCCACCTTAAAGCGAACAACATATTGCTTACCTGCTTGTATCTGAGCGTCCACCTCTTCTTTGGACATAGTGAGCGAGTTACGCATCATATTGCGGGTAGAGGCATCGTATTGGAAGTTTTTTATCTGTTGCCTCTTTTGCTCTAATTCTTCGGGTGTGTCGAAAGCGATGTATGCTTTGTCGGCATCAAGCAGTTGCTTTACATACTTGTGATAGATATCGCGTCGTTCCGACTGCCGATAAGGTCCGTTTATATTATTCTTTTTCAGTTCTTCCGCGCTTTGCGTCTTGCTCCATACGCCGATGCCTTCGTCTATCTCAATGCCGAGCCATTGCAGTGCTTCGATGATATACTCTTCAGCTCCGGGCACGAACCGCGTTGAGTCAGTGTCTTCGATGCGGAGTAGCATATCTCCGCCGTGTTGCCTTGCGAACAGGTAGTTGTATAGGGCGGTGCGAACACCGCCGATATGCAGTGCGCCTGTCGGTGAAGGCGCAAATCTTACTCTTACTCTTCTTTCCATATTAAACATTATACATATTTGAGTATTGCTTAGCGAATATTCGCTAATGCGTTAATTTGCTGTAGCATTAATTCGTGTCCGAGATCGATTATCTCTTCAGCCTTGTCGAAATCGAAGGTGGTGTAGGCATCTTGCGGGATATTAACAAGCAAGTCAGGCTTATACAGGTTAGCGAGTAGTGCACTGTTAGCTTGAATCTGAATATCAATCATTCTGTTAATAAGGCTGAGGGCGTTGATTTGCGGGGCTATAGTGCTTGTTTTGATATCGTCGCTCATCTTATCCCATAGTTCACTCACTTTGTTTATCTTCTTTACCGCCATAGGTTTCTCGGGTAAGTTCCAATCGACATCCATGCGTGTTCTATCGGATATATTTACGCCGGCGAGGATATCACCTTCTGTTCGTTCCACTATATCAAGCGGGAAAGGGTTCACTAAGCCGCCATCGACTAATAGTGTGTCTTGGTAATGGACGGGGGTAAAACAAAGGGGGATAGAGATAGAGGCGCGAATAGCGTCAAAGAGACTGCCGCTACGGAAGATGACGGGGCGTGAGTTAATAAGGTCGGTGGCGACAAAGGCGGCGGGTATAGGCAGCGATTCAATATCTCTGTCAGGTACCCATTCTTTTATTGCGTCCAGCACTCGTTCACCTTTAACTATATGGCTCAGACCTAACGATATATCTGTCAGCGACAGAATCTGCTGTTTGTCGAGAGAGCAGAACCAGTCTCGTGCCTCATGTATCTTACCTGCTGCGTAGATACCTCCGATGAGACTGCCTATTGAGCAACCTGAGACAGATGTTATCTCATAGCCGTTTTCCATCAGTGCTTCGATAGCACCTATATGCGCCATGCCGCGAGCACCTCCGCTTGACAAGGTAAGAGCAACTTTTTTATTTATTGTGTCATTGCTCATTGCTGCACATTACTTTGTAGGGTCTCTCGTATTACTTTTCTTATATCGCCTGAGCGGGTGTCAACCTCGCGATGGAAGGCGGGTTTGAAGTCTTTGGCATATCTGCATTTGGCGGGTTTGATCTTAAGGTCGTCAAAACTGCCGCCTACATCTACACCGAGATAGAAAGGATTGAGCAGAGAGATATGGTAGTCGAAGGTCATATCGAGGTTATGTTGCCCTCCCACTGCTGCCATCCATTTGTCGCAGGTGATGAGGAAAGGATAGATGTCTATCTCTTTCTTATATACTGCTATCTCTGCCGAGATAGAGTCTATCTTATTCTCCGTCTTTTTATTGAAGGTGAGTATCTTCGCTATTTTTGTGAATGTCTCGCCGTCGAGCAGAGTCAGGTCTTTGGCATCCAGCGAGCAAGCACCGCGTATGGTGGAAGGCTTAATCTGATATTGTGAATTGACATAGGTCTCTGCTGCAAGGTGGAGATTAGCGGCTCCCTTGAACGAGCGCAACATAGGCAACATTGTGTCGACCTGCGGAATCATATTGACCAGTTCTTCGATGTTAATATCGGTCATGTGGTAATCGAAACCGACAAAGATATGATTTCGTCGCGGGGTCTTATACATAGCGGTCAGTTGCAGTTTGGCAGCCTCGCATATAAAGCCCATCTCTTCGAGAATCAGCACTCCGTCCTTTATATATACTCGTCCGCCGAGGTTAGAGAGGTGTTCTCCGAACGCCTCCGCTTTGCGAATATTAGTATTGAGGGTAAAATCAACCCCCTTTGGAACTATAAAAGGCTCAGATTCTTGTGTCGCATTTGTAGTTTCTGTCTTTTCGGCGGTATCAGCAGTTTCCTCCTCTTCTTCATCGTTTCCGATGCCCGATATATAAGAAAGCAATTCGTTAGCATCAGTTTTGTCGGAGGTGAAATTAAGTGTTCCGAGCAGCAGGTCTTTCTTTTCTAACCAAGGTCCTATATTTTTTATCTCGCCCGATAGAGAGAAGTCAGAGTGTCCTAATTCTACGCGAGCGGTATCGATAGTGAAGATCTTGTTTGAGTACTCAAACTTTATGTTAGGGATTTTTATCTGCGGCTCAAGCAGACTTGTGTTGGCAATGGCGTTGTTAAGATCGAAATTGAGTATAGGACGCCATTCGAGCAGGATATTCTCTTTGTTATTAGTATGTTGAGCGGCTGCTTTCACGGCGAAACGGTCGGTTTTGATGTCTGCGAGTGTTCCCATCTGTGCCTTTAGTTCCTGCATATTGAGCGAGAGTGCCAAACGTGGTTGCGTCTTATCTCTTCTGCCGCCTGATATGCGTGCCGTACCTTGCGGGGTGCGACTATGAAGGGTTATAGTATCGTATGTGGCATCAAGTTGCTGCATAGAGAACGAGCATTTGAGAGTAGGTATCTTTAGCGTATCCTTAGTGTCGTATTCTGCGTAAGCGTTGATTACGGGTTGCGATAAGGTTGCATCTACCTGCTGTGCATTGCCGAGGCTGTCGGTGAGGGTGGTATGTGCAGTAGCCTGTTTGCTCTCTAAGCCTACTTGCGCACAGATAATATCGCCTTTTGAGATAATATCACCCAGTTGCAAGCATAAGGCGGTAGTGCCAAGTTGTGCTGTTGTGCCGTCCGACATACTCACATTCAAATCGGTGAGATTGATGTCGGCATCGAGCAGGGATAACTTTTTGCGGCGTTCCACATCGCGCTTATCGTTGGACGCTGCCTGCCTTGTGTTCGGGATATTGAAGTCGAGCGTCATCGTTGCAGCATTTGCGAGCAGAGAGTCCATGCTCACCGCTAAGTTGTGAAGCACTATATTGCCTTTGTACTTGCCCTTTTCTAACTTCATGTCGGTAAGGTCTGCAAGTCGTGTTTTGGCACTAATCTTGGCTGTTGCTCTGCCGTTGGCATTGATGTCATCGGGTACGAAATAGGCGAAGTCGGGAAGATTGAGGTTGGCATTGATGTCAAGTGCAATCAGCATATTATCGAGCAACTCGCTTAATTGTCCTGTTGCCGAAACGGATGATTGTTTCGTCTTTGCTTGCAGTCGATTGATAGTGGCCATTGTCTGCTTTGTGTCGTTGAGGTCGAGGTGGGCTGATATATCGGCATTGACATCGTTGAGGGTATAAGGCAGCGATGCATATTTGCCTGTTGCGTTGTCTAAGTAGAGTTGTGCGTCAACGAGGGGTATGGCGCTATCGTTATATACGCCGAAGGCGTGCGCCTCTAAACGCGCATATCCGTCTGCACTGATATCCTTTGGCATCGTGAATAGTTCGGAGGGTACAAGGTCAAGTAGTTCGCTAAGGTGCCACCTGCCGGTAGCGAGGTGCATATCTACATTTATTTCGGGAATGATGGTGGCAGAACCGTTGAGCGCAATGTCAAACTGATTAAGGGCAAGCGACGCCTCTGTGGTTGTCAGTCCCAATTCGTGGATGTCACTCAGTCCGGACATGCCTAATCGGAGAGAGTAGGGCAGGCGTAGGTTCAGTGAGAGGTCGTTAGCGTATTCAGTGTTTTTGAGTGTGGCATAAAGGTGCGGCAGATCTGCCTTTAGAATACCTTTAATGATATTATCTTTTCCTCTCTTTGCTGATAGAGTTATAATCGCTTTATCTATTGCGGCCATTATACTGTCACGTTCGTCCACGAGTGTCAGACATTTGGTGTTAAGTGAGATAATGAGGTCGTCAATACTTATTGATTTGATAAAAGATTCGGTAGTATCTTGCTCTGTGGTGTCCTCCTTAAGCGTGAGGATATCGAAGTTGGTGTTGCCGTCCGCCGATATATAAGGGTTAAGGATAACATCTGATAGTGCCACTTCGTGAACATTGATATCCCCTTCTTTGAGCAGTTTCATAAGGTCGATGCGAGCGACTACGTGTTTGGCTTCCAGCAGAGTGTCGGATGGCGCACCTTCAACAGGATTGACGATAAGAATGTTGTCACCTTTAAGTCCGAACTCGGGGAAGGTGGAGAAGAAGGTGAGGTCAATACTGCCGATATTGTAGTCGCATCCGATGTAGTTGCCCGCTACTTTTTGTACCACGGGGGTCAAGCGTGACGGGGTGAACACTACATACACCAAAATGCCTGCGGCTATTATTACAACCGCAATGAGCGACAGCAATGTAATTACCGCAATCTTTATTGCTTTTTTCATTTTTTCTTACTTACTAAAGTTTTCTACATCTGAGAATCAATATATTATTATTTTTTTTGTCGGCAAGTGTGGGGAACGTCTCCGAACGTTCTGGTAGTGGAGAACGTCTCCGAACGTTCTGGTAGTGG
>CAKZZM010000082.1 GCA_937885465.1 uncultured Bacteroidales bacterium | reverse complement strand
ACCCAAAATTATCCAAAAATTAAAATTTTTGGCGAAATAAGTGGGAAACTTTAGTTATTCTAATTCTTCTGTCCACTCTTTCAGTTTCTGTTGTAACTCTTGCTTATCGGGCAAATAGAGTGCATACTCGGAAGCATATATGTTTGCTTCCTTCGGAAGGGTCAACTCCACTAAAGCATCATTCTTTTCTTGGCAAACCAATATTCCGATAGTGGGTTTTTCATGAGGTAATCGGACATATCTGTCGTAATAGTTGACATACATCTGCATCTGTCCTAAATCCTGATGCGTCAATTTATTCGTTTTTAAATCAATGAGCACATAGCATTGCAGGATTCTATTATAGGTAACCAAATCCACAAAGAAATGCTCTTCATTAAAGGTGAATCTTTTCTGCCTTGCCTCAAAAAGAAACCCTTTTCCCAATTCAAGCAGAAAATCTTGAAGTTTGTCAATTATAGCCGTTTCCAGTTTACTTTCTGTGTACGAACTATTGGATTTTAATCCCAAGAACTCCAATGTAAGCGGGTTCTTGATAATATCTTGCGGCTTTTCTATCGTTTGACCTTCTGTCGCAAGACGCATCACTTCGTCTTTATTGCGGCTTAAGGCTAATCTTTCGTACAAACTACTCCCCACTTGTCGTGACAATTGACGGTAGCTCCATTGTTGCCTGGCACTCTCTATCTCATAAAAACGCCTTTCTTCCTCATTCTTGATGCGCATCAAAATAAGGTAGTGTGACCAGCTTAGAATAAATTGGCGAGCAGTGTCCGCCATTTTCGGAGATGACATTTGGCGAGCAGTGTCCGCCAAATTGATTTCTCCTTTCTCGCTTATCGGCAATTCGTCTGTTGGCGTAGAAGACTCAGACGAATACATGGTATAGAATTGCTTGTACTCACGCAAATTTCTATAGGACCAGCCTTCTCCATACTTCTGAGTCAAACGGGTAGAAAGAGTTTCTAAAACGCGCTTCCCATACCGGGCACGATAATGGCCTTCCTGCTCGTCTTCAACTATATATTCGCCGATTTTGTATTTGGAATACACCTCAGCCAAGTTAACGGCAGTTACTGCATACTTACGTCCCTCTTCAATAATAGCACTTATCCTATCGAACAGAGCATCCGTATTGACCGATTCTTTCTTTGCTATTTCTGTTTTCTTTGCCATTTACTATTCTATTTGCCTTTCATCAGTTAAGGCTCTGTTCTTTCGACTTTTAACTTTTAACTCTCAACTTTCAACTTTAGGGCTCTGCCCGCACTTATTTAGTGGAGAACGCCTCCGAGCGTTCAGACTTTTTTACTTCTTTGAGAGACGGTCGAAAAGACCGTCTCTACCGTCTTTGCACTTTCCACTTTAGGGTTCTGCCCGCACTTTCCCCTTTCAACTTTCAACTTTCCCCTTTCTCCTTTCCCCTTTTCCCTTTCCCCGCTCCTGCGTGTGCGCGAAACAGCGGTTGAGACGAAAAAAAACGCACCTTATCGGTGCGCTGTTTGATTTTGTTCGGGCACCTGCTGTAATTTTCAGGTGCTAAGTTACTACTTTTCTGCGAAAAGAATGTGTAATAATTGACTTTTTATGTGCAATTTTATGGTTTTTTCTGTTTTTTTTGTTCGTTTTTCATGCTTTTTATCTGCTTTGACCCCACCTTTCATACTCCCCACGCCTGTCCGATATTTCCGACACTCAGGCACAGCACAGCAACGATGCAGGCGACACCTCGGAAGGTACCAAGTGACCAAGTACCAAGTGATGAAGTACGGTAGAGACGGTGTTCTTCACCATCTCTCAACAGTGACGATGTACCGCTTATGTACGAAGGAGGTACGAGGGCAAGTGCTATGCAACTGCTCTTTTTCGCGCCTTTGTCCGCTTACTGACGTCATACTTGACTATCGGTTCACCGTCGGCTCACCATCGGGAATGACAGCAGTCCGCCTGTTGTTCTTCATGACATTAGTCATGGCGATTAAATTGTAACCCTCCATTAAAGTGCATATTTTAGGATTTGTTTGGTGGCAGTAATTTTGCAGCCGTCAGGAGCGCGAGTGTCCCCACTCGCGACATCCACAAAGAAAGTATATAACAGAATTTGTTATATAGAAGTCGAAACAAATCCTAAAATTTTTATGTTCAGTTTGAATGATACGATGCGCTACTACCTATGTCTCGCCCCGACATGTATGCGCAAAGGAATTAACGGTCTGTGTGGTGAGATGTTGCTTGAGACCTACCGCATGGCAAAGGCTCGCAAGGACACCAAGACCATGGAGCGTGCCGCTGCGTCTTATGCCAAATACAACCGCGTTGATTTGGAGGACGAGCAGGCATTGCCATACGATATGATTGTCGTGCAGCCGTTCACTGCCACGAGTGACCCGACAGTGCTTGGCTTGAAACCCATACCCAACTTGCAGAGCAAGATTGACAAACTCCTTGCCAAGTATCGTGCAGAAACTATCGACATCGAAGATATTGAGTACGAGGAAGCCGACCTTGAAGAATCGATTTATTTCCCCACCAATGATGAAACAAGATAAAAATAATTGTAATTTTCGCAATTCTACGGAGTAAATTACAAGTTGCAAAACAAAAAAAAACACAAATACAATAAAATTTTTATACTCTAAAACTGAAATTATTCCTTTCTTTTTCAACTGCACTTTATAGTCATTATCTGTGTTTTATTGTATAATATATATAAAAAATATAATATAAATTGTATATTTTTGCACATTTCTACAACATCAGAATGAGCGGTATGGAGTTTGATTTTTTGCAAGGATAAAAGAAAAATAGTGCAAAAGATTTGCAAATATGAAAAATATGTTGTATCTTTGCAGCGAAATTCAAATAAGCTATATCATGAACTTGACTTTTATTAAAACTACAGAGTTGAATGTGAAACTTAAATGTTCTATTCAAGCATCAGGGAAATTGGGGTTTACTGATGCGACTGCTACGGCTCTAAGGTTAGACAAAGAGCGTTATATAAAATTTGCGCAGGACACCGATGACAACAACCAATTGTATATGGTGTTTGTGGCAAGCAATGATGATGGTTCATTCAAGGTGCGAAAATCCGGCAGTTATTATTACATACCAACTCAAGCCCTTTTTGAGTCTTTGGGTTATAACTATAAGGATACAAACTATATTTTCGACCTTGTAAGAATGGTAAATCTTGATATTACAGCACAAGGAGAGGTTTACAAAATGAATAAACGCGAAAAAGAAAGGAAAGGAGGGAACGATGATATAGAATAAATATAAAAAATCCCGAATCAATCTGACTCATTGACTCGGGAGAGATAGCATGTTTTTTCCGATTTTTTATGATTTGCGTACCATAGCAACCCGGAAAGGAGAGCCATCTTTTGCGTTGCAAAGATACTATTTTTTTTTGAAATCAGCAAATTTTGAGGCTCTATCCAAAAAATAAAATCGGAATTATAAAGTTTAGACATCATTTTCAAAAAATGATGTAAGTTTTTAATTTTAATTCTGTTTTAAGATGGGAGCAAATAAGATTGTTTCAAAAGAGCCTCAATCTGCTCAAGAAAAGAACAGAGAGGCATTGATGTTAGGTTATCAATTTAACCTACAAGTAGATAACAAGACGCGAGTGCCAATAATAGAGAGGTACGAAGTATCAGATGATTTGCCCAAAAACATGATTGCTTTCCATGAGGCAATGAGTGTTAAGAACACTGACTTTAGCAAGATTGTGCATTTCTATGAGTACGATTACCATTTCATGCGATTGTTTCGCAATCCGGACAAATATATTCCGAGATTAAGACAATATAAGTATGTTTTGTCGCCGGATATGTCGCAGTTTGTAGAAATGCCATACTATAGTAGGTACGCCAACAATTGCCATAACAAGGCATTAGCACAATACTTACAGCGAAATGGAGTTAACATTATAGCTAATGTGTCATGGTCACTGCCTGACAGCTATGAGTACAGTTTTGCAGGAATACCATGCGGTACCGTTGTTGCAATCAATAGCAATGGTGTAAATGCCCATATCGACTCCAAATATCTTTGGAGAAAAGGTTATGAAGAAGCTCTTCGTAGATTGCAACCGACGAGTATCATTCGCTATGGTCAGAAGATGCCTGACGAGCGGGAAGATATCAGCATCTATTATGATAACGAATATTTAAGAAGGATGCGTCATGGGCGGTAATGGAAGTCATGCTTCGGGTGCATTAAACACCGAAAGCGGAAGACAGTATAGAACTATCTTCTCTATTGGAGATAACATAAAAGTATTGGAACAAAAAAATCCAAAACAAAGTGGGAAACTGCCGGAAGAAAGCAGAACTCCAAATAGAATTTATGTGTCTCTGCTGAAAAATGGAAAGGATATTAAAGAAATTGCCCGATATGATGATGATGGAAAGAAGCTGTGGGCCATTCATACTTTAGACCACCACGGATTATCGCCTCATTATCACACATGGACGGATGGGAAACCATCTACAGATGCTTATCCTTTAACTCAAGAAATGAAACAATTACTAAAAAAAGTTAAAAATTATGAAAACAATAAATAATGCAGACATCAAAGACGATGATTACGTGGGTAGAGATTTGTTTGGGTATCCCTACAATAAGAAATTTCCACCTGATAAAAAAAAGTATGGAAGCGAGTATAGTGGGTATCGAACACCTCAACAAGAAACTTTTTTTTATGACTTTGCCATCTTATGTTATGATGTCCGATTTAAGTATAATGGTACTGATTATTATGTTATCATTAGACCTGAATACTGCGCAAGAACAGACGAATCATTGCGAATTGAATATGAAAAATTCAAAAATGCTAATGATTTGATAGAACATTTAACTATAGATGGCTTCAAGCTTATTGATTTTATGAATCAAATAGAAGAGGTTGAAGTATTCTAAATGCCATGTCTTTTGTACTATTTGACAAGTGCGTTATCTTTGCAAAAAGTAACCCTCCATTAAAGTGCATATTTTAGGATTTGTTTGGTGGCAGTAATTTTGCAGCCGTCAGGAGCGCGAGTGTCCCCACTCGCGACATCCACAAAGAAAGTATATAACAGAATTTGTTATATAGAAGTCGAAACAAATCCTAAAATTTTTATGTTCAGTTTGAATGACACGATGCGCTACTACCTATGTTTCACCCCGACATGTATGCGCAAAGGAATTAACGGTCTGTGTGGTGTAGTCAAAGAGCAGATGGGGTGCGATGTAAAGAACTGAAAACCCGAACAAACGTCTTCTTCGCAGACTTTGCGCAGTGAAGCATGAATATCAGGTGTAAACACGCCTGCCAAGTAACCTCACCGACCTGTATCTTTAGAAAAAGTTAAGGCTGTAACTCCAATCGGTTACAGCCTAACTCTATACTACCTGTACTTTAATGGAGGGTTACCTTGACTATGAGTTCTTATCTCGCTATCGCTCGAATGATCTGCTTCGCTGTACACAGGGAGAAAGACCCGCAACTACAAGAGTTAACAGGCTTTGCGCTGATGCGTGCGATACTTTGCGCTGATGCGCAAAGAAGGGAACGAAGGGGCGATGAAAGGGCGGCGAATGACATTCGCCGAAATATATGAACGGATATCGAGGCGAATAGGATTCGCCTGCAAGGGACAAAGAGAGGCAGATAACGCTGATGTCGGATAATATCCGACCCAATGAACGGAGGACGCTCTTTAGTGTTTTTTGAAAACAAGCAGATGTTCTTCCACAATGCGTTTTTGTCCCATAGATTGGTGTTGCAATTGTCGGATGGTGTTTTCTGATATTGACCACTTGTTTACTTCAAATAAATCTATTAACCACTGCACAAAGTTAATTTGCTGATTGTTGCGTTTGGTATCTGATACTGTCATACAGAAATAGCATCCTTCACGAACAAGTGAGAATAGATTGAGATATATCTTCTGCATTTCTGCAAAGAAATCTGATTCACAATTCTTTTTATTTCTCTTATTTCTGGCACCAGTTTCGGCTGTTGTTGCTTCCTCAATATCTTCGCCAAATAGGTAATATGAAAGACGATTGTTTCGTGCAAAATCGACTGCAAATGGATAAGGTGGAGAAGTAATAATCATATCAAATGGTTGAATACTTTGAAAAGTAGCGGCATCAGTATTTTGCACTTGGGCTTTATTGATAAAATAAGTGGTTTCTTTGATTGCAGGAATAAGCCATTTACATTTTCTTTCAAACTCCTTTTTGACGGAAAGCGTACTTTCTTTATTTGGTAAGATATTGTCTGACAAATACCCTAAATTCCACGTATCTCGCTTGTTGCAAACACGGTTAAGTATTGATGATAATATTACTTCAAATAATTCTTTATAAGGAGCATTGTCTATTAGTTGTATCGCAGTATATAGTTTACATAATTCTTGGTAGTTGCTTTCTGTAAACCAGATATGAGCATCGGGGAAGATAATGTCACAATCAGATTGGTATTCTAAAATTACTTGAATATATTGCTCAACCTTTGCTATATCATACACATTGGTCTTTGCTCGTGATATTTTTACAGATAGGAAGTTAATATCGACGCCAACGGATTGTATACCGGCATTATTACATTCGAGCAAAGTTGTTCCGCTGCCACAGAATGGGTCTAAAACAATAGACGTGTTAGTTGCATACTTTTGCAGAAAATACTGGGGTATGCCGGGATAGAACTTGGCATGATATGGGTGCAAGTCATGTATCTTTAAGAAACTCATACTTTTTGAAATATAAGGCAATAATGGTGGTGAATATTAGGGATAAACTTATTAGGATAGCCCCAAATGCCTAATGTTTTGTTCTCTTGAAGCCAGATTTTTTCACCGCAGAAAGTTAGTCTTTGTGAAAGTTCTCTTACAATATCCCATGCGAGGGTAATAAATGCTCCATCGGTATTTCTAAAGTTCTGCACAACAATACACATATATTTCCCTTGTTTGAGTTTATGGACACATTGTAGAAATATATTGGTTAGCTGTTGCAGAAAGTCATCATATTCTGTGATATTACCGAGGTCTCGTACATCGTCAGAATAGTACAATGGAAGTTCCTTGACAGCTCTTTCTTTGTGTTGTGAATTACTGTGCCCTCTCGTTTTCTTTAGCATATCCCAGTACGGCGGCGATGTCATGATAAAATCTATTGATTCGTCTTGTATATGTGTGAGTTGTTCACGACAATCACCTTGTAACAATTGACTGTACATCGGATTTACTATTTTCATTGTCTCTTGTGCAAAAATAGGATTCAATTCTATGCCTATACACTTGCGAAAGGAGTTTTGGCAACCGATAATTGTAGAACCGACACCCACAAATGGGTCTAAAACAAGTTGTCCTTCTTTTGTAAAGAATTTTACAAATTCCGCAACCAACTCTTCAGGATATTTGGCAGGGTGTTGTATCTCGCCTTTTGTACGGATGCGGGCAGAAATGGTGAACCAACTCTTGGTAAATTTAATCCACTCTTTACCTGATAAGTCGTTCAATTTATTGTATGCCATAACTTTATAATGTCATTTGTTTGTGAATAGTAACATATTGTACATTCATAAATTTCTTACTCCAACGCCAGAAATGTGGAAGCAGTGTCTCTGTAATTTTATCGCTACTACTTAATGAGTGAGTATTTTCATGAATGTAAGACAGATAGCCGGTTAGAGCATCAATAGAGAATGCTGTAACAATTGATGGCAAACGACTTTCTTCGCTGATGTCGAATTGCAAGATGTTGAGTTTTTCAAGCAGGCTTTTGCTCATTTGATTGCTCCTATATCCGCCATGTATATCTCCATCAGGTAGCGAGTTACTATCAGTTACCCAATACCATACGCCATCATACTTAATACCATTATCCCTATAAGTTTTGAGTAGATTGATAATATCATCTCGCTCTTTTCGCTCGTCAAAGGCACGAATTGCTGCCGCTGCCTTACATTCCATAATGATGAGAATGTTTTTAGTGGCACCATTGGAGAACACTTGCGCTGTGCAAGCAATGTCGCTTAAGCGTTTGCCTGTAGCGGCGGCGCCATACCAATTAAGATTGCTAAAGACTTGCAGATTGTTTTTGAAGAATGTATATAATGAGCGTTCGTAGGCAGTGCCATCAGAAGAAAGTGCAGATTGCTTAAGTTCTGCCAATTCGCTTTGAAGAAGATTCTGCCTAACTACTATTTGGTTGTCGCTTAATTGTAGTTTGGCATTGTTGGCAACATAGCAGGCATCATTGTAAGTCATGAAATCTGTAAACGGATTGAGATCGTATTGGTTTTCCAATTCGGCTACCATTATATGATTGTTAACAACTGATTTTAAAATGCCCAATGATAATAATTCCTTTATTATTGCCTTTTTGTCAGTTTCTGAAAAATTGGTATCAAATAGTGCTGATATAGGAATAGTTGCATTAGGATTGTTAAGACATGTATATATTATTTTACCTATAAGTGGAGTGAGTTTATATTTCCCTATACTGCCATTGCAATATGCCACATGATTTGGATAGCGTATTTCACTCACTTTGGAGGTGATTGAATAGCAGTGAGTATTACCTCTTTTGAGTATTTCTACTACTCCTAATTCTTTGAGGTAAGGTTTCAGCAAAAGAGTTACACGGCATATTTCCTTTTGTGTTTCATTAGTGAATGTTTCAAATGAATCGGCATACTTTTCAAGTTCTATATTAGGTTTATCAAAGACTTCTAAACAATTTTGCAGGCTGTCAAACTCATTATGACTAAACGACACAATGGCAGAGATGATATGTGGGTTTACCGTAGTAATGCCTCTGCTTCGATGATATGATAATGCCTTTATAGCAAGTACAAATGGGCGTACTTCAATATGATACATATCTAAGTTCTTGTAATCTTTACTACTATTGCGAAACTTAAACGAAAGCAATAAATCTTGCAAACTTACTTGATGATTTTGATAACGCTGTAACAGCGAGGTAATATAGTGTTTATTTTCGCCTCCTGACAAACCTTTGTAATATGTTGGCAATAAGCCTAAAAAGGCAAAGAATTCAGTATAGTCTCTAACGAACTCGTTCCATACTTGCCGAAATGACTTTCTGTCGGTGTACATCACACTATGTTCCAACATCTTTGAGATAGCCTCATAATCGCCGTTTATTGCTCTGTGATATAATCGCTTGAGTTTCTCGTTTGGGTTGTGCTTTAATCTGTTATGAACAACTGAATGGTATGTATCAAAGACATTGGCTTCTATTTCTTTTTCAAGAAATAACAATCGCAATTCATCGTATGTGTAGAATTGTCGAGAGGTATCTATTGTATTGAGCATAAAGTCGAACTCATCAACTCTAACGGAGTTGTGTGGAAGGTGGTAAGGAGTACTTAATTTGTGCATATTCTGATCTTGTTAGGTTCGTTATTAGACATAAAAAAACACGGACTTCATCGCTTGACGAATATCCGCTGCTTCAGGTGAATAACTGGAAAATACCTATACCGCCGAATATCCAACGAAAAGCCCGTGCCGCACGCACGAGCATTTTTGTCGTATTCCCTTGCGGTATTTTTACGGTATTTACCGTTACAATATCGTTGCTCAATAAAAATAGTTTCCAGTTATTCCTTTTGAAGCAGCATGTATTACGCAAAAACGCTTAATTTATGTATGTTGTGCATCGCCTTTACGATGCCGGTGTGTCATAGGCGGAAGAGTGTTATTTTGGCATTGTTGCCGTTGTATTTGTGTTATTTTGTTGTTTGTCTTTGAAAGGTTTGAGGTCGAAATACATCAGGCGGGTGGTGTCGAAAGTGTCTAATGTGGTGAAATAGTCAAAGTTGTTTTTGCGATAGAAGTCGGTGGCATTGGCATAAGCATCAACGGTTATAAAACGGCAACCTGCTCTGTTACTTGTTGCATATAGGCGCTTGATAAAATCCAATATGAGTGAACCTAATCCGTCATTAGCATAATCTTCTCCCACTGCCAAACGTCCTATTTTGACCGATGGATAACTTCGACGGCGTTTATTGTTATGAATATGACGGTTAATGCGATTCCAGATACCTTTGTCGTGTGGATTATATGCAACCTTGTCGTGCAGAAGACTAAAATAGGCTGCTATCTGTTGTTTTTCTTTATCAACAAAAATATATGTTACAGCCATCATCTCGGATAGATAGTTCTTCGCATCATCCGTGAGAAAATTGTTCAGATCTTCATCAACACAATGAAAAGGCAACAACTTCGTATCAGCTGTTACCAACATCAATTCCAGATTATTTTTATTTACCATCCGAAATCAAATTTAGCAATAGACTTACACCATTCGTATGCTTCCTGTGCTCGTTTAACATCTTCAGTTGAAACGGGCTTAGGATGCTCTACTGCGTATGCGAAACGGCGTGCGTCTTCACCATAGAGTGTCGGTGTTTCTTTGATTGGTCGTGCCATAGTTGTGTCCTCCGTTGTGGTTTGGGTTGGTGTACAATACTGCTATTTAATCGGCTACAAAAGTACAACAATTTTGCTAATTACCAAAAGATTGTTTGATTTTTATGAGAATTTTAGGTTTTCTCTATTCGTTTTGAGCTTTGAGTACAGATGTTTTTTGCCTAATTGGTGAATTTTGCAGGGATTTTGTTGGAGATGTGCGGGGAAAGTTGTTTCTTTGCAGTGTTCCGGGAGCGCAGGCGGCTCGCCTGCAACTTCCACAATGATAAGTAATAACATCAACG
>CAKZZM010000081.1 GCA_937885465.1 uncultured Bacteroidales bacterium | reverse complement strand
TCCTTAAAAAGATGTCGGAGAACCCCGAAGAAGTAACCGTCCTTGTCAATCACGCACGCCCTGACACACGCCGCCTGATGATAGAAAAGGGCATTTGCTATCTCCGTGCCGGTGAATCAGAAGGCTCTTTACAAGTAACACCGGGCTTCGAGCGTATGCGTTATATTCTCCTGCATACCAACGGCGACAATGCCCAACTCTTCCGCATACGAAAAGGCAAAGAAGGCTCATTTCAGATATGGACGAAGCAAACCCTCGAACAACACGGTTTTCACCCCGAACACGCTGCATATTATATCGTTGTGCCCTTTGACAACACTCCTGTTCCCTTTCCCAAGCACCCTCAACTCCGCCAACGCATCAACACCTACCGCGCCCGCCTACGCCCACTCTCCGACTTCATAGGACTGAGATAATTATAATACACAGGAATATGAATAATATTAATTCACTACAGCAATTAAATGATACCGCTAATTCGATAACTCGAATTATCATAGATGAATCTTCTCAAAAACAGATATATCGGATTGATGAGTTGGGCGAGCGGCTTTATGCTAAGATGACGGAGTTGGTTATTCCGCAAATACAAGAGGCTATCAATAACATCTCTCGGCAAGATTGCATTGATTATGTCTATAATTTGACTATCAATCGCACGTATGATGGCTATAATCGTGAGAAGTCGGTTGTAAATGACGGACTTGCAAAGATATTTAAGGATGTAGAGTTTGCAGAAAGCGACCCCGAACTTGACCATGCAGGCGACATTGATTATGTTGCTAAAGTGGGTAAATATCAGTTCGGCATTCAGATAAAACCTGTAACTGCCAATGCAAACTTTGGTGGATATTCCCTGTCAGAAAGGATGAAAGCTTCTTTTGAGGATTTTACTAAACGGTATGGAGGTAAGGTATTCATTGTGTATAGCTTGCGCGGAGAGATAGCAAATAAAGAGGTCATCGACCAAATTCGTCAAGAGATAGGGCGATTGAAATCTATCCCATGTGGTTCTTCTACATTGTTCTAATGTAACTCCGAAGAGGTTACGAAACGCTTGTATGAGCCGCTTGTGGCTGCGATGGAGGCGTGCACAGCACCCCATGCGAGCAATCTCTGTGGGGATCTCGCAGGCTGCGACATTTGCAAACAGATTCTTGCTTGCAAAGACCACCTCATCAAACACTCGCAATGGGCTGTTGGCGGTGATGATAAGGTATTGCTACAAGTATTCGCATCGCAAGCGTACTGAAAAGCCCCCACACTTCGTGTCCGCTTCGCTCATACATAGGGGGCTTTTCTTCGGCAACCGCATGTGTACTCGCTCCACTGCGTTACGCTCCATACACCGCTATTTGCCTTCACGTATGACATCGGTTACGGCGGACTTGACCAGAAGCGAAACATGCGCACCGAAAATAATCCGGTGAATTATTTTCGGAGTAAGTGCGCCGCGCGATCGGCTTTCTTAATCACCGCGTCACGTTCACCACCACTTAGCTCGGTTCTGTCGAAGCCTTGGTCATCTCAATGTAAAAGAGAGATGCCATTTTTGATTGACATCTCTCTTTTGCTTTCATCATTCAAAGATTAATTGATTTCGGCGCGAGCCATAGCATCTTTGTAGTACTTCTGGTCAACAAAGACATCCTCTTTGTAAGGATTGATATGGCGTTTCTTAGCCTGAACCAAGATGTAGCAGAGAGCCACGGCGTTAGTAACAAGAGCAAGAGCTGAAATAACGAGCATTGCAGTCGGGTTGGCAGCGGTAGCACCTTCGGCAGCAACTGTGGTGTGAGCAACGACTTCATCTCCAAGACCTGATTGAGCGTAGATCGCATTGATTGTCTCAATGCCATTCACATACTGTGTTGGTAGAACAGCCCAATTGAAGAATTGTTTGCCGTTGAAGAATGTCTCTTGGAACAATGGGAATATTTGTGCGAACATACACCAGATAGCGAGTGTATTGGCACGGTTCTGGATCCAACCACCACGGTTCCAGCAAATAGCTGCAATAGTAGGAGCAAGAAGCAGAGCAATACCGCAATACCAGCTATGTGTAGGCAAGCAGTTATAGGTGTAGGCAAAGTTCCAGATGTCATAAACAACGATGAACACCCATGTCATGTCAGCCCAAATCATATCCTTACGGTCTTTCGAAGGATACACATTCCACCAAGCAGTCATACAGAAGATGTTGAGCAGACCTGCAATGCCGTTGAACACATTATGCCAACCACCATAGAGCCATACACCTTCGGATGAGAGCCACCATTTATTCCAACCCATGATAGCCGACTCAAAGTCAGAGCAAACGGCAATCAAAATGTTGATAGCCACGATGATGAACGGGAAGGGTTTGAACCAATGTTGTTTGCCTATGCCCCATTCGTACTTGATCATCATAAAACCGATACAGCCTGTCAGAGCAGCATAGAGTTTAGCATAGTGGAACCAACCGTTCATATAAACATGTGTCTGGTTGGTAACAGCCCACTCAGCACCCATGTGAGCACCGATAGCGATAGCAATGAAATAAACAGTTAGAGCTGCCGGAATGGCAAAAAAAGTTATTGCACCACCCCATTTGGTACGGCGCGCAAACTCATTCCAAAGAATCAGTCCTGCAAGGACTACCAAAAGCATTACCCATTGAATAAGAGCATGCTCTCCATAAACTTGAAAGAACATAATTTAAGTGTGTTTAATTGATTATTGATTGTTGGTTATTTGGTTATTTAATAAGTTAAGCTTTTGCGAGCCGGTGCTCTTTGACATAGCACCCCACAGCCCATACTGCCGTTACCAATAGTGACATCGGCAGCCCCACAGTGAGCATCTCTCGGAGCATCACCATACCCCCACCCTCTGTTTCAAGAGCGGTGAAGAAAGGAAATATCCAAGTCAGCTCGCCGTTGATAATATGATCCAAAATAAGCATCAGCGAGCCTCCCCACAGCATCCTCTCAAGTGAGGAGAGATTGCGGGTTATGAATGAATCATGGCTATTGACCTTCGACTTAAGACTTTCGACCTCTGACTTTTGACTTTCGACTATACAGCGGTAAGCCGTTGTGGCTATCGCCTGTGTGAGTGGAACAATAAAACAAGCCATACGATTTATAAATTATGATTTATTCTTTTGATAGCGCAAAAATACATATTTTCCTGAAAGTGCAAACAATATATTTTTCTTTTCAGCAGTATTATTGCGTAACCTCTATCTCTTTTATTTCAACTTCGTTGCCCCTCATAAGCCAAGTTCTCTCGCTACCGCAGTGTGGACATGTCTTCCCGTGGGCGATGGTGGGATAGTTATTGCCGCAACCGTCGCAGTGCGTTACGGCTGGTATAATATTGATTTTAAGCTCTGCCCCCTTGAGTATTTCCTCCTTATCCGCCGCCCAGCGCCAGCAGTCGGTGAGGTACTCCGGCACGATGGTTGACACCTCGCCGATGTTCATGACCACAGCGGAGACCCTGCTTACATGGTTCTCTTCCGCTGCTTTCTTCACATCGCGGATGATATAAAAGACTATCCCTAATTCGTGCATAGTTTCGTGGTTTTGTTCTCGGTTCTGCTCTCTGCGGAGGTTCTGCTCCTGCGGCGGTCGCGCTCTCGGCGGTGGTCGCGCTCTCGGCGTGTACGCCGAGTGTTTAACCGGCGGGGGTTGAGCCGGTGCGTTGGGAACGCTCGGCTAACTCTTCAGCGAGGGTGTTGAGAGCCACACATTCGCCGCGGCTGATGCGGCGCTCGTTCTGCCAATAGGGGTTGCGAGGGTAGATCTGCCTGTCGCTCGGTGGTTTTGCTCTCGGCGTGCACGCCGAGAGTGGAACGGGCGGAGGGGGACTCGGCGTGCACGCCGAGAGTGGAACCGCCGAGAGTGGAACCGGCGGGGGAAACAGGGTGGGTGAGGCGGTAGCGTGCTTGGGTGCAGGACATCATGAAGCCGCCGATGATTCTGCCGATGGCGATGTCCATCTTATGATGGACAAAGAGTATCCCATGCAGGTGGTCAGGCATGAGTTGGACAGCAAGAATGCTTATGTCGCGTGTGATAGGCGTTCCTGTTTGCATGCTCTTTCGTTTGGCTGCTTGGCGCTGAAAAGCGGGGATGTCATTCCATAGTCGCAACACCTCAGCACCAAGCGGAGTGGGTTCAATAAACGCTTCGTCTGCACTGTTGCCTCGAAGCGTACCGAGAAGCGGTTGCCTGCCCTCCGTGCAGAGAGTGATAAGGTAGATGCCACGGTCGCTATAATCGTGGAATAGACTGCGGCGGTGGGAATAAGCCACTGCCCGCGAATCATGATATTTGCTTTGTCCTTTCTGCATTTGTGCTGCTCGGCGAGGGTTAAACTCTCAGCGTGCACGCTGAGGGCTGAACCGGCGGGGTTGCCCTCTCGGCGTGTGGTTGCACTCTCGGCGTGTACGCCGAGAGCTGAACCGGTGGTTAGTTCTTCTTTTTGAACATGATTTTTCCGGCGCGTTTAATCATATAGGGCAGGATGGCACTGAACTTATCCTCTGACTTAATCATGCGGCTCGCATCGGGGTTGTCGCGGTAGAGATGAATAGCGTCGAAGCCGCATTTGGTGGTGCAGATGCCGCAGCCTATACAACGGTTTTGGTCAACTACCGACGCTCCGCAACCGAGGCAGCGCGCTGTCTCACGGCGTACTTGCTCTTCGGTGAGCGTGCCGTGATATTCGGCGAACTTACTCTTTTGTGCCACATCCACAGCCTCCTGACGGCTCGAGTTGTCGTAACTCTCAACAACGATATCTTGTTTGTTGAGTTCGATGAAATCGCGACGGTTGCGGCCGATGGTCATGTGACCATGTTGAACGAAGCGGTGGAGCGACTCGGCTGCTTCCTTGCCTGCGGCGATAGCGTCGATGGCAAACTTAGGTCCGGTGAACACATCGCCACCCGCGAAGATGTCGGGCTCGGCTGTCTGGTATGTCAGTTTGTCGGCTATGGGATATACTCCACGGAAGAAC
>CAKZZM010000080.1 GCA_937885465.1 uncultured Bacteroidales bacterium | reverse complement strand
TCTGAACGTTCGGAGACGTTCACCACTTTAGGGCTCTGAACGTTCGGAGACGTTCACCACTCCGGATGTCGGCATTTAATGCCGACTTTATAAAGACGAGAGATATAAACGTTCGGAGACGTTCACCACTTTAGGGCTCTGCCCGGACTTTCGACTTTAGCAATTTAAACAAATTTGATGCGAAGATGAAATCATCCAACGCCTCGTTTCCTTCAGTATAGATAGTATCTTTTTTGCCTTCCCATGCCTTTTTGCCTTCCTTCAAGAATATAATATGGTCGCCTATCTCAAGAATAGAGTTCATGTCGTGGGAATTTATTACCGTGCATATATTATACTCTTCCGTTATCTCATGTATCAGTTTGTCTATCACAAGGGACGTAACAGGGTCCAAACCTGAATTAGGTTCATCGCAAAACAGATATTTAGGATTCATTGCGATAGCCCTCGCTATTGCCACACGCTTCTGCATACCACCGCTAATCTCCGCCGGCATAAGGTGATAAGCCGCCGGCTGTATATTGACGCGAGACAGACAGAACTTTGCCCTCTTTTCAATCTCTATCCGCGTCATTGAAGAGAACATCTCCAACGGGAACATTACATTCTGAAGCACTGTTTCAGAATCGAATAACGCTGCCCCTTGAAAAAGCATACCCACTTCCCTCCTTAGGTGCAATAACTCTTTTTGCGTCATCTTCGGCAAATCACGACCATCATAGAGGATACGTCCTCGGTCGATATTATGCAAACCGATGATACTCTTCATAAGCACGGTCTTGCCTGAGCCGGATTGACCAATAATCATATTGCACTGCCCGTCGCGCATCTCAGTAGAGATGCCTGTCAGCACCTCAAGACCTTCAAACTGCTTATATACATTATCTACCTGTATCACCTGTACTTTTCACCTGTACCTGTACCTGTACCTTTCAACTTAGCATCAGTTTAGTGAGGAAAATATCGAGAAAAAGAATAACCACCGATGACTTGACCACCGCATTGGTACTCGCTTTTCCGACCTCTAATGCCCCACCGTGAGCATAATAGCCGTAATAAGACGATACGGATGTTATCACAAACGCATATATCACCGATTTGGTAATTGCATACGGCACATGATAAGTCATAAAAGCGTAAGTTATGCCATACACATACTCATCAACTGTCAGAATATCTGTAAACAGTGCCATACAATATCCGCCTATCAGCGCACTCCCCACTGAGAAAATAACGAGAATCGGCATCATAAGCATAAAGGCAGTTATCTTGGGCAAGATAAGATAATTGGCAGAATTAACGCCCATAATCTCCATCGCATCAATCTGCTCCGTTATACGCATCGTCCCTATTTCTGACGCTATATTACTGCCCACCTTTCCGGCAAGAATAAGGCATAGGATAGTTGAGGAGAATTCAAGAAGCATCGTGTCGCGTGTTACTACCCCTACCGTATAGCGCGGTAGCAAAGGATTAGCCATGTCCAATTTGATCTGCATAGTCATAATCGCACCGATAAACACAGATATTATTAGGTCAATCGGCACCGACTGCGTACCCAGTTTATCAAGTTCCTTGACAAACTGCCTCCAAAACATCCGCTGCTTATCGGGCATTCGAAACACCCTACCCAGCAGGATAAAATACTCACCTATAACACGAAAAAACTGCATCTACTTCGTACATTGTACATTGTCCCTTTGTACATTGTATTGTCCCTTTGTACATTGTACATTGTACATTGTCCCTTTGTACATTGTACATTGTCCCTTTGTACATTG
>CAKZZM010000079.1 GCA_937885465.1 uncultured Bacteroidales bacterium | reverse complement strand
GAATGGTTCGTTGAGTTGGCACGGGCAGGACATATCCGGTCTTTCGCCCGGGACATACATCTATTGGGACAGTCTAACCACCAATGCATACGGTTGCGACTCCGTTTACAAGGTTACGTTGTTAGTAACACCGACTTACCACTATCATGACACATTGACCATCTGCGAGAATGATACTATAAGTTGGCAAGGGGCATTGTATGTCGGCAGCAAATATGAGTCGTTTGGCAGAAGTTATGATGCCGCTCTCTACGACAGCATCCGCACGGATATTACTTCCGGGACATACACAAGTTTCAGGCATTATGAGACTGTGCAGCATTGCGACAGCAACTATTACCTTGTTCTAAATGTATTGCCAACCTATTACACTGAGCAAGAACGTGAGTTGTGTCAGGAAAATTATGGTTATTATGAGGCAATGAACAATGGTTCTGGTGGTGTTGTTCCAACGGATGTTGCTACAGATATTGTTTACTACGACACAATATCTGCCTATAACGGCTGTGACAGTGTTATAAAGATGACTTATCATATATGGCCGATATATCGTTATTATCAAGATACAATAGTATGTCAAGACAGAGACAATCATAATTGGGTATGGACTGATGAGTTTGGGGCTGAACACATAACACCCCAACCAATATCCATTGCCAGTGTTGGAGAGCAGACATTGGCTGATACCTTGCCGACGATGCATGGTTGCGATAGTATCTTTACCATAAAGATAACTGTTACTCCATCTTATTACTATTACGACACTATTGCTATTTGCGAGATCGACACTATTCATTGGCAAGACAGTGTTATAGCAGGTGCCAAGTACAGCGGAGACTATGCTTTGGAATTAAGGGACATCAGACCGGCGGGACAATATGGATATTCAATCAACTACGGAACAAAGATATATGGTTGTGATAGTGTCTATAACCTTCATCTTGTCATCACTCCTGCCTTCCTAACTGTTGATTTCGAAGACACGACGATAGTACATATCTGTGACAATGAAAGTTACCGTTTCAAGACGGCTGACACGGACACTGTTTACAATAATGTGGTTCGCGATTGGGTAACAGGAAATAAGAGTATCGGCAGACACGTTCTTACCGGTTGGGACACAACGCGTCTCGGTTGTGACAGTGCCGTGGCTCATGTTGTTTATGTTCATCCGACATACCAATACTATCAGGACACCATTGTCTGTCAGAACACAATCAATACGGCATGGGAGTGGACGGATGAGTTTGGCAATCTGCATGCAGTGCCTATTTCGCTATATAGTGCAGGCGATTTTACCTATGTGGATACTCTAAAAACAGAAACTTGTACTGATTGCAGGAACGGCATAGGCTGTGATAGCATTTTCTATATCAATATTCATATTCCTCCCATCTACCGTTTTGACTCCACATACGCAATTTGTGAAAATGAGCACCTTACATGGCAAGGACGGAGTTATGCGGGAGATAGTGCACAAGCGGTGAGCGGAGACAAAATATTGACCGTCGGTTTGCATTACGACACGGTGCAATATACCACAAGGGAGGGGTGTGACAGTATTTACTATATGCAGGTTCGAGTAAATCCGATATATGACACTATCGGTTATGTTATTATTTGTGATAATGAAGATTATATTTGGTATCAAAAAGACCGTTTCGGACAGTATCATGACCTTATTTGGACACGCCATATTGACACAGCATATCTCGGTGTGGATGAAGCACTTCTGCCACAACCTGCAAAAGACACAATTATGCTGTACAAGGACAGAATGTTGAGCACCATCAATAACTGTGACTCTATGAGCAGGCTCCGGATTACTATCCAACCGTCTTATTTCTTTGTTACGGATACTACTATTTGTACCAGTGACAGGCTGAGATGGAGAGGTAAGAATTATGCTGCTAACGACACCGTTATAGAAGAACGCTTACTAACCTCCGGAGGTTGTGACAGTATATATCAACTTCGTTTACACACAATGCCCTCATATCTTTTCCCTCTTTATCGCGAGATATGTGACAATGAAACTCTTTATCACCGCGGCAGTACCCATGTGATGTGGGAACCGGGTATGATAGTGCCGGAGCCGGATGATTGTAACGGTTTGTTTTATAGGACCGTACAGGGCTGCGATTCGCTTTATTGCTATTACATTACTATTGATCCGACCTATCTGTTTGAAGATACATTAGACATGTGTTCCGGTGAACGATATTTATTCCATGACACTCGCACATTATGTTACGATAGGGTATATCCTATTGGGAAATATGTTCCGCCAATAGACACTATGTTTACCGATTCGTTCACTACTGTTAATGGTTGTGATTCGGTCTATGTTCGTTGCGCCACAGTATATCCGTCATACCGCCATATAGATAATGCAACAATATGTGATAATGATTCGCTTGTTTGGAGGGGTAAAATCTATAAGGGTTATAACCTTGTACCTGATGGATTAACTGCAGGTAACTATGTGTTCTTTGATTCACTTCTTACGGAACATGGTTGTGACTCTGTTTATGTGTTGTATGTAAAGGTTAATTCGACTTATTTCTTCGAACAACACGAATATATTTGCGATCTTGATTATTATGATTTTAATGGAAGGATAATAAACGGTGTAGCAGGAGAATATTTCTATACTGACTCTCTTTTGTCAGTAAATGGATGTGATTCGGTATATCATCTATATCTTACAATCTATCCAAGTACAGAGGAGATATTGTATGATACACTATGTGCAGGTGAGACATATTATTTCCACAATAAGCCGCTAACGGAAAGCGGATATTACGTTGATACCACACTTAATGAATATGGCTGTCGCCATATAACACACCTATATCTGACTATTGAAAACCCAACAGAAATAGAATTGCATTTTACCGATCTTTGTGCAGAAGAAAAGTTTATTGACATACACTACTCATATAAAGGTCGTACACCTATTAGCTATAGTGTGCATTTTGATGACTTCGCCCATTCACAACGATTCGTTGATATGGATAATGTCCCATTAGAGAACGATAGCACAATAAGGATATACATACCATACGGAGACCCGCTGCCGAATCCGAAATGCAATCCTGAATTTTTACGGACAGGACACGATTGCTATGAATATCTTGACACAACACATTTGGATTATCCTCGTCCGGGACGCTATGGATTCACGGTATATTTGCAGAATGGTGTATGTGCCGAAGACAGGATACGTGTTGATACAGCCTTGGTGATGAAATTCCCTGCTTGGATACATGAGCAGCATTGGAACGATGCAATAGTACTTTTCAATGATATATACAATGGAGGATATGTATTTGATGCTTATCAGTGGTATAGGCAGGATGATGAACAATCAGCGAGTCAGCCAATACCCGGAGAAGTGCAAGAATACATATACGACCCTCAATTGCTGCATTTCGGAGCTGAATATTGTGTACACTTGCATGTGGTTTCTGTGAAAGGTGAACCAACAGACGAATGGCATTTTACATGTCCTATTGTACCAACTCTGATGTTTGATACCATTGTACCACAGAAAGAATACTACTCTGTTGTTCCGACGTATGTTCCAAGAGGTTTGGACGGAGTTGATATCCTATGCACAGAGGGTGGTACATATTGTGTAACGGCTACAGACGGGAGACTGATTTTGCCGTGGCAGGTAATCTTACCCGAAAATGATTTTGCGCCACATGCAAATAATGCTCACCACGTGACATTACCACAGATTTCGGGTGTTTATTATTTTCACCTGATGACCGAACAAGGTTATCACCGTGTCATAAGAGTTATTCATCAGTGACGAGAAAGAGTTTATCCATATTCCTATTCTGTTTAGGCTTACTATCTGTATTGCAAGCCCAACCTGCGTATGATAAAATCATAAAAGAAGGTGCCACATACAAAGACCACCAATTCTATTGGCAGGGTAAGCGTAACCGTGGTAACGGCTTACTTGGTAGCGGCGGTATGAACTATCGTTACAACAAGCATAGCGGTCGCTATACTGAAGCCCGTTCAATGCGTAAGAACCTATGGGGTGTATATTGCGATGGATCATATTCAGGTATGTTCAATAACGTTCCAATGGCAAAAGTATTTCTACCCGGAGGATATTCGGGGACATTAGGTTTTTGCTACGAATATGACCATTACGGACAAGTGATTGTCCAAACAGGTGTAGGCTTGCGCTGGCAGTCGGTTGGGAACTATGTTAATAAAGTCATGTTTGAAGATAATAGTGTACGAGACGCTCAAGGTTATTGCTATACACTCATATATGACTTCTATGACAGATGCGACTATTCACAGATATTATATGCACAGGTGCCTGTGCTTGTTGGTTCGTATTTTGGTCCATTCTATTACATGGCAGGTTTGAAATTTCAGATGCCGTTGTGGGGGCAAACACAAGTAAAGTTAAAGGGTTCAACTGTTGGATTATATGAACAATATTTAGGTTTAGGTTCGGGTAATATCTACCAAGAGATGGATAACCACGGCCTTCGTTCAGACGTGCCGGAAATTCGGACAGGAGTAGGTTTAGCAGGCACATACAAAAGTGATTGGCTGAGTCGTGAATATGACGTATTGTTATCAGCGGAAATTGGTTGGGAATGGTCAAATAGAGATGACTATTCAAATACGGGCTATGTAGAGAGAAAACTGAGGAGAAGATATTTCTCAAAACGGGTGGATACTCGTGTGCGTATTGCTATATTTGCGGATTGGGGTATGCTTAACCAGAATGAGCATAGCACGTTACTGTTATACAAAATACCTGCTGAATATAAATGGGATTTTCCGGAATATGAGTTCAATCACATATTTGCCACAGACGAGACGTTGCCGGACAAGCAGATACACAACTTTTTTGTTGGTATTAAGTTGACGGCCTTAATCGGTTTCCCTCTCGAGCAGATATGTCGTTTGTGCGGCCCATTCCATTCAGAAAGAGAGTACAGGTAAGATTGATGAAAAAAGCATTAGTTATAATATTGCCAATAATATATTCTGTTGCCATATTGGCAGCAGACATAAGTGATATGCAAGTAAGTCATAATGGGATAAACTATATATTGCATAATGATTATACTGCTACTGTGGGGAAGCAGAAGGGCTTGTCAGGTTCAGTCTATATATCAGATACGCTACATATTGCGGGTCGCGCCTTTATAGTGACAACAATCGGTAAACAAGCATTTTCTGCTTGTCCTCAAGTGACGGATATAATCATACCATCGACTATTGAATATGTATATGCCTCAGCAATAGAGGGTACAGCATTGTTCCGCAACAAACAAAATTGGGACGACAATTGTTTGTATTTGTCTGATTGTCTTGTGTCGGTTAAGTCTGAGAAGATAAAGAAATCATTTGTTGTTTCAGCGGGTACTCGTATTGTTGCCTCAGGTGCTTTTTCGGGCAGTAAAAGGCTGCGAGAGCTTACGTTGCCGGAAGGGATAACATCTATTGCCCCTGAATCATTTTTAGGTTGTTCTAATTTAGGTGAAATACATATTCCGCAGTCAGTCGTGGAGATAGGTGAAAAGGCTTTTGCACAAACGGCAATTGAAAATCGCTTGTCAAATTGGACGGATGGCGTATTATATGTAGATTGTTGCGCAGTGGCGACAAATAAAAAAACTCCATCAACAATAGTGCTAAAAGAAGGTACTCGTATATTGGCAGACAAATTGTTCTATATGAATAAAAAAATAGAACACATTGTTATGCCCCAATCATTAAAAAGAGTAAGTGCCAAGTCTTTTGCCAATTGTTCGTCACTGCGTGATATAGTGATAGGCGACAGTGTTGATAATATCGGTTCACAAGCCTTTTTAGGCTGCACGGCGTTGGAAAAGGTCAAGATGCCGTCATGCAGTCATTATCTTGGAGGCGGTGTATTCTGCAACTGCAATAGTCTGGGGGCAATTACTTTGCCGGAAGGGATAATCAGTATTCCGGAAATAGCATTTTACAATTGTTATTCATTAGAGAATATAAATATGCCGTCAAGTCTTGAACATATTGGAGAGAGTGCATTCAATGGTTGTGACAATCTAAAGGTGATAACATTACCGGTTAATGTGAAAGAAATCGGACGCGGTTGTTTTTTTCAATGCAAGTCATTAGAAATGATAGATATGTCAAACTGCGCCGATTTAAGTATTATTCCTCCTTTCTTTGCCAAACGTTGTTACTCCTTGCAACGCGTTCTTCTTCCTTTGAAGTTGGAACGAATAGAGAAGGAGGCCTTCTCGGAAGATTGTTCGTTAGAGGAGTTGAAGGGAGCGGATATGTCAGTCATCAGTATCCATCCGAAGGCCTTTTCAGAATGTGCGAGTGCGGTTAAAAAGCGCATAAAAACTTGCATATATCAAAAATAAACAGTAACTTTGTAAAATAAATGTCAATGACATTTTTGAACGTTCGGAGACGTTCTCTACTATTTTGAACGTTCGGAGACGTTCTCTACTACCAATGTCGGCATTAAATGCCGACTTTATAAAAACGAGAAATAGAAACGTTCGGAGA
>CAKZZM010000078.1 GCA_937885465.1 uncultured Bacteroidales bacterium | reverse complement strand
CTATTTTTTTGTACCTTTGTCGCGACTTTCAGTTTTGAAATCCGCTGCAAAGATACGGAATAATTTCCACATATCAAAATTTTTTGTGGAAAAAAATCAAAATTTTTGCATTTTTGTGGAAAATTGTAGGTTTTATGTGGCAAAATGTGATAAAAATGAACAACCGATTGAAAGAATTTATCGATTCACAGGGTCTCAGTGTAAGGCAGTTTGAATCAATGATTGGCTCGTCCGATGGGAAGATTGCCAAGTTCCTTGCTACGAACTCCACATTAAAGAGTGATACGCTGAGCAATATCATGGAAGTTTTTCCACAGTTATCACTTGATTGGCTTCTAACTGGTAATGGAGATATGCTTCGTTCATCGGTGACTTTACCTTCCGAGACAAACACGAAGGAACTACGAAGGAAGAGCGAAGCGTTATCGAGCCCTCGCGGCGGAGAACTCGAAGAAACACCGACCGATGACCGAGAGATGACCGAGAGAAGACCGAGAGAAGACCGAGACACCCCGGACCTCAAACGACTACCGCTTGTTACACAAACCGCAGTAGCAGGTTTCGGCAATGCGAATTTTGCCATACACGAAGCCGATGTCAAAGAATACTACATCGTGCCCAAGTTCCGCTATCATCAAGTGGACTTCATGATTGAACTGTCCGGCTCCAGCATGTACCCCAAGTATAACAGTGGCGATGTGGTGGCTTGCACCATCCTCCGCGATGGCTCATTTATCCAATGGAACAAATGCCATATCATCGCCACACGTGAGCAGGGTATCCTCTGCAAACGACTCATGCCCGGTTCAACGGAGAGTAGCCTGAAAATGGTATCCGATAACGAGAACTACCCGCCCTTTGAGGTACCCAAAGATGAAATAACCGGCATTGCACTCGTCGTGGGCGTCATACGCCTCGAATAACCCCTCAATAACCCCTCCTATTATATAGAAAAGACGAAAAATGCGCGTTTCTACGCGCTTTTTTGTGCGTATATACACGCAACTCCCTTATTTATAGCGCATTACGCACTTTTTGCTCGCGCAAAATCCCCTACGCAATCGGGGTGATTTTTGGTATTATGTGGGGGGCAATCCTGCAAAAATAGCCGTTTTTCGGCTCTTTTTCGGAACTATGGGGTGCGCAATCGCTCATTTTTGACCGTAGTTTTGACCGTAGTTTGACCGTAACTCGATTTTTTCGAGGTGCAAAACGCATTTTCTGCTTTCGCTCGGATCATCAAAAAACGCCCCCGTTCTGGAGACGTTGAAGCACCATTTTAACACCATTTAAGAGGCATTGAAACGTCATTTAAGAGGCATTGAAATGCTGTTTACTGATAACTATACAGGCATCATTTTGTTGGCTTCAGCAACACGTTCTAAACCGTCCTCTGACTATCCTCTGACAACCTTTCATCCGGCAGCTCGCCAACCCCTTCATCTGACAACTCTCCAACCCTCTCTTCCGGCAACTCTCCAACCCTCCTATTTCGCGCACGCACACGCATAATGCGCGTACGCGTAGGCGTTTGTATTATTAGGAGTGTCGGGCGCGTATGTAGGCAACTTTTGGGGCTTTCTCGGTGGCTTTTGATAGGCTCTTCGTCGGCTCTTTTTGTAGGCTTTTTGTAGGCTTTTTGTAGGCTCTTTTTGTAGGCTCTTTGACGGCGCTTTTGAATGTCTCTGACCCTCTCTTTGACCCCGTGCACAGTGATGCCAACCAAATGCCAAGCAAATGTAAACTTAATGCACAAAAAAAGGGGCTCCAACCCCTCAAAATGTAAACCAAATGTAAACCTAATGCCAAGCAAATGCACAATTCGTTTTTCACCCCATTCCTCATACCTCCCTCATTTACAACCTTTTCCAAAAATCAAAGATGTACATTTAGTTCTGTGCCCCATACATCGAATAGTTATAACCCCCATGACGGCATTGCAGGGCAGAATGTATTAGTGGAGAACGTCTCCGAACGTTCAAATTCGGAGCATTTACTTAGGTTGCACGAGCAACGAGGACGTAAGATATTGGCGGCAGCAGTACAGAATGGTGCTGAAGCACTGATATTAGGTGCGTTTGGTTGCGGGGCTTTTCGCAATGACCCGCAGATTGTAGCGAGGGCTTATAAGAACATACTGCCTAATTACTTACATTATTTCAAGACCATCGAGTTTGCCGTATGGTGTCGCCCGGCAGACGAGAGCAACTATCTCGCATTTTATGAAGCGTTAGAGGACAAATAGCTGCATGGAAGATTTCCTTCTCAAACCAAATGCTATAGGTTAGCCGCGTCTTTTCGCAACACAGGTTCAGTCCATACCTTGGCAATATGAAGCGATACAGGCGCACCGAATAGCGTCCGATGTGTTGCCCCACAAAAAGTGGACACATGATGGGAGAAAAAAAATAAAAGTATTAT
>CAKZZM010000077.1 GCA_937885465.1 uncultured Bacteroidales bacterium | reverse complement strand
GACTAAAAGAAAGCCTTGTAAGCGCAAAATGGTCTAATGACCGTTTTGGGTTAAACTGTAGAAAAGTCTCACCGCCATTTTCTCCTTGCAAAAATCATTTTCTCACCCTCAATTTACTCTAAAACAGCAAATAAATTTGTATATCTGCTAAAAAAGTGTATCTTTGCGCCAAATTTTTGAAATGAGCAACTGAAAGTTTTACTTTTATTAGTGGTAAAACTGCTACGCGCGTAGCAGTTTTACGAAAGAGAAAAGTATCCGACACATTATGAGCAAGCAATTAACTATAAAAGACGAGCGTGCAAATCTTCAAATAAACTACGAAGAACTCCTTGCAAAGATGATAGATGCTATACAGCAGGCGCGTACCGCATTGGCTATGCAGATAGCATCCATTGAGACTAATACGTATTGGCGTATTGGTCAAATCCTCTATGAAAGCAAGGTGGAGAGTGCGCATGGTGAAGGTGTAGTTAAACGCTTGTCTGCCGACCTCAAAGAAAAGTTTCCGGATTTGGGAACATCTACCCGCAACTTGTGGAGTATGAAGCAGTTTTATGTGCGCTATAAAGATTGTGATGAAAAACTGCTACGCAGCGTAGCACTTTTGCCGTGGAAACATAATTTGCTGTTACTGAACAAAGACTTGGATGATGTTGCTACAAGATATTACGCAACCGAAGTCGTTACGAAAGGTTGGAATGCTGACATATTGCTTAATGCAATAAAGATGCAAATGCACCTCAATGCCACACCGACATATACGGACAATAATTTTTCCAATGCTCTTCCTGCTGCTCAAGCTGAATATGCAAATCAAATCTTTCGCAGCACATATAATCTTGGATTTCTCGGCGTTACTAAACCTATTGCTGAGCTTGACCTTGAAAGTCGATTGGTGGAAAAGGTCAAACTCCTGCTTCTTGAATTAGGCAAAGGTTTTACGTATATTGGTAACCAACACGAACTGGAATACAACGGCAAGACCAGTAAAGTGGATATGCTGTTTTATCACCGCGGATTGCGTTGTTTGGTAGCAATTGACCTAAAGATAGGAGCATTTATACCTGAATATGTCGGCAAGATGAATTATTATCTGTCTTTGCTTGACCGCCTTGAGCGCCAACCCGACGAAAACCCCTCTATCGGTATTATCCTTTGTGCTGAGAAAGATAAAGTGCAGGTAGAGTTGGCTTTAGAAGGATATACTAAACCCATTGGCGTGGCTGATTACCAACTTATTATCCCCAAGAAAGAGATAGAGCAAGTTATTCAAAACGAACTTGCCGCATATAACGAAGAAAAACAAAATAACAACTAACCACCTCGCCTATGGCATAAACTCCGCATCAGCAATGATGCAAAACATAGGCAACATTATACAGACAGCTCCACAGCGGTGGGCAATGACATATTAAAATAAAAACAGGGCTTTTGCTCTTATTCTCAAATCTTCGAAATCTGGTAAATTTCACAAGGGAGAATAAGTAAGCGACAAGTCCGCGCCTTTGGGCGTGGATTATTCGTATGCTTATATCCTTAAAACGGTTTACCAGAGCCAGGAAGTATGTATAAGCAAAGTAATATCAAATGAATAATCCGCGCTTTTTCTTTGCCGATAAGACATTGCCCGAACATATATAAGGCAATGTTATTCAACTCCATCGAATTTGCATTCTTTCTGCCGATTGTCTTCCTCATTTATTGGGCGATAGGCTATGCAAAAATAAACGACACACTCAAGCTGCGTCTGCAAAACGCATTTGTTGTTATCGCCAGTTACGTTTTCTATGGCTGGTGGGATTGGCGTTTTCTCCTGCTTATCGCATTTACATCGTTCTGCTCATGGGGTAGCGGTTTGCTGATAAGGCACTCCCAACCTCCACTAAAGGGGAGGAGAATAAGTTCTCCAAAGTTCTGGATGGTGGCTAACATCGTCATCAACCTCGCCGTCCTCGGCGTTTTCAAGTATTATGATTTCTTTGTCTCTGAGTTCGGACAACTCTTTGGCATTGACACGAGCAACCTGTTATTGCGCATCATCTTACCTGTCGGCATATCGTTTTATACCTTTCAGGCACTCAGTTACTCAATAGATGTCTATCGGGGGAAGATCGAACCAACCAAAGACATCATTGCTTTCTTTGCCTTTATCTCGTTCTTTCCGCAACTTGTAGCAGGACCGATAGAGCGCGCTACCAACCTGCTGCCGCAATTCCTCACCAACCGCCGTTTCTCTTACGACCAAGCCACCGATGGAATGCGCCAAATCTTATGGGGCTTGTTCAAGAAGATTGTGGTAGCCGACAACTGCGCCAGTTATGTGAACCAAGTATGGGCAACCTACGATACACAAACCGGCTCTACTCTTTTATTAGCAGCCATCCTCTTTACCTTCCAAATCTACGGCGATTTCTCCGGCTATTCGGATATTGCCATCGGCACAGCTAAGTTGTTTGGAATAAAGTTGATGCGTAACTTTAACAACCCGTATTTCTCACGCGACATAGCGGAGTTTTGGCGCAGGTGGCATATTTCACTGACTACTTGGTTTCGTGATTATGTATATATACCGCTGGGTGGTTCTCGCCCCGATATGAGTAGAGCCATAGCGCGCTATGGCTCTACAAGTAAGCGAGTTGAGCATCAAAAGAAATGGATAATTGTCCGCAATACCTTTGTTATTTTCCTCCTCTCCGGCTTTTGGCATGGTGCCAACTGGACATTTATTGCTTGGGGCATTTACCATGCCTTACTCTTTCTTCCGCTTATCCTCCTTGGCAAGAACCGCAAATACACCAACCAAGTTGCCGAAGGAAGATTATTGCCCACATGGAAAGAATGCCTGCAAATGCTTGTTACATTCGCTCTTGTCGTCCTCGGCTGGATAATCTTTAGGGCAGAGACCATTACGCAGGCATGGGATTATGTTGTTCATGGTTTCTCTTTGTCTATATTATCTATGCCTATGGTCATTACCGGCTTAAAGCGAACACTTTTCTTTATAATAATCTTATTGATAGTAGAATGGTTGAATCGACACAAAGAACATGCTCTTGATATACAGCAAGTGCCTGTAATAGTCCGATATGCTATATACTATATCTTTGTATTGTGTATATTGGAATTCGGCGGTTCAAGTCAATCCTTTATCTATTTCCAATTCTAAATCTATGAAACGATTTCTTATTACTGTAATATTGGGTTTTGGATGTCCTCTCTTGCTCCTTTTAGGAATATATCTTTGGACAGATCCTTTTCGGTGTCTTCATACATTTGACATAAACGATATAGATGCTACTAACAGAGAATATCTTTCTACAGAATTGTTTTTGAGAAACTACCCGACACAGCAATACAATGCCTTTATTTTTAGCAGCTCCAGAGGTTGTGGTTTTAATACATATACGTGGAAAACATACATTGGCGAAGATACAAGACCTTTCCTATTCCAAGCATGGGGAGAAACGCTTACCGGTATTGAATTGAAAATGGATTATTTGGACAAACACGATGTGAACATAGAACACGCTATTATCATGTTCGACATACCCGGTACATTTGGCTCTACACAACTTTCTCACGAAGCACTTGGTATGAAGCATTGGATATTTACGAAAAGTTCGCGTTTTTCATACAATGCCATTCAGTACTACAACTTTATTCAAAAGCCTTCGTTTTGGATTAAGAATATACACAAGACATTAGAACACTCAAAGGAAACTTGTTGCTCTGATACTATTTCTAACGATTGGGAAAGCGACAATTGTCTTAATTACGCGACCTTACCGCCCCAAGATAGTTTGAAGAAATGTAGTGATATGACTCGCCGTACATTCTTTGCCAAATTAAACAGCGTACAAGATTCAGCGCAGAAAGTTTCTCAACCGATTATTAAAGGAGAGTTTGTGGAACAACTAAAGCATATAAAAGCAATTCTTGATACACAAAACACCGATTACCATATTCTATTGTCTCCGGCTATTTGCCATTTGAATCCGTCTGTTAATCCTTTGGATTTAGAGATATTGGAGAATATATTCGGCAAAGAAAGAGTTCATGATTATACTGGTAGAAATGAACTGACCGAGGATTACAACAACTTCTCTGACCCTAATCATTTTGGCTTGCGAGTGGGTTATTTGATTATGCAGGATATATACGGTACACGCAAACTTTCTTCATCCATTTCAGGAGAATAGTATTAGCAACTTCCCCTATGCCCATTGTTCAGCAATCCCATTGCTGCATAAAACTTCGTCCATTGCAGATGGATAATATCCGCCGCCCTCTTTTGTTCATTGTCCCGCATATTATGCGGAAACGTTGTTGTGTCTAAATTTGATTTTGGCATCTCGGCTTCGCCACCCTTAACCCTTTCCAAGCGACACCCCGCAAAGTGTCGCTTTCTTTATGCCCATTTCCCAACCCTCACAAACCTGCACAAAACTGCATTATCCTACTTTATCCTGCATTAAACTGCATTAAACTGTAGAAAAGTCTCACCACCATTCCGCAAAGCAGTACCTTTGCATCGTCT
>CAKZZM010000076.1 GCA_937885465.1 uncultured Bacteroidales bacterium | reverse complement strand
AACTCGACAGGCGACCGCAGAACACGAACCAACTACGAAGGAAGAACGAAGAAACTATGAACCAAACACCAAAAATAATACAATGACTAAACCTGAAAAAGGTTGACTCGATAACTGAGATAGAATCTTAAAAATAGTACACTTAACGAATGTCTATCCTCTCGTATCTGTCCCGTATGTCTCTCGTAAGTGGCAGGTAGTGAAAAAAAATAGAAAAAGATTTAACAAAATGCAGATAATTGCACATAGAGGTTTTTGGCAGAAGCCGGAAGAAAAGAATACTCGCGGGGCATTAGAACGCGCGATGGAGTGCGGATATGGCTTTGAGACGGATTTCCGTGATTATGGCGGAAAGGTGCTTATCTCACATAACCCGCCTCAAGGCATTGAATTGACGGCAGACGAACTTTTCGCCATGTATGCCACATCGGGCAAAAAGGGCACTTTGGCTCTTAACATCAAGGCAGACGGACTCCAAGAGATGATGTTGGAGTTGTTGGAGAAATATGACATTAAGGACTATTTCCTTTTCGACATGTCTGTATGCGATACTATTCCGTACATTGAGCGCAAATTGAAGATAGCTTCCCGCAGTTCGGAGTTTGAACCGCATCTGCCTTTCTACAAAGATAGCGAAGTGGTATGGGTGGATTATTTTGATGGACGGACAGATATTGCAGATGAATTACGCAAGTATATTGCGGATGGCAAGAAACCTTGCATCGTATCGCCGGAGCTACACGGATTGCCATACGAAGCCATGTGGCGAATGCTGAAAGAAAACGAATTTATGGATATAATGCTTTGCACGGATGTGCCGGACAAGGCAGACAAATACTTTAATCAATGATAAAAGCAGTCATTTTTGATATGGACGGAGTGCTGATTGATGCTAAGGATTGGCATTATGAAGCCTTGAACAAAGCCCTTTCGTTGTTCGGCTTTGAGATTTCGCGTTATGATCATCTGGTTACTTATGACGGACATCCGACCAGTCGTAAGTTGGAGATGTTGAGTGTCGAACGCGGATTACCACGTAGCTTGCATAAATTCATTAATGAAATGAAACAGCAATATACCATGGATTATGTCTATACGTGCTGTAAACCTCGCTTCATTCATCAGTATGCATTATCTAGACTTCACGCAGAAGGATACCGATTAGCCTTGGCAAGCAATAGTATCCGCAAGACAGTGGAACTGATGATGGATAAGGCAGACTTGTCTCAATATATGGAATGTATGTTGAGTAATCAGGACGTGGAAAGGGCGAAGCCCGATCCTGATATTTACCTAAAGGCATTCGCAAAGCTGGGGGGGGTATTGCCGGAAGAGTGCTTGATTGCAGAAGATAACCAAAATGGCATACAGGCTGCATTAGCAAGTGGTGCGCATCTGTTCAAAGTAGATACTGTGAATGATGTAACATATACAAATATCAAACGCCGGATAGATGAAATAGAGAAAGGAGGCTTACTATGAATATCGTAGTTCTGATGGCAGGCAAGAGTACCGCCTTTGCCGAAAAGGGCTATATGTACCCAAAATATCTGTTAGACTATAAGGGGCAACCCATTATACAAAGTGTCGTGCAATCATTACGACCGTTGTATGCTGACTTGTCATTTGTTATCCGTAAAGATGATGATGAGAAAGCGTTTATTGCTTCCTCTTTGCAAATCCTTGCTCCACAAGCGCACATATACAAAGTGGCGCATGATACGAAAGGGGCTGTGTGCTCTGCACTATTTGCCATAGATAGCATAAACACCGATGATGAGTTACTGATTATCAACGGTGACCAACTATTACAATGTGACATCGCAAAAGCAATAGATTCGTTCCGCGCACAAGATATGCAAGGAGGACTGATTGTTTTCCGTTCCGTATTACCACAATGGAGTTTTGTGGCATTGGATGAGAATGGGTTGGTTTGCGAGACCAGCGAGAAACGACCTATCTCTGATTTAGCTACAGCAGGTTGCTATTGGTACAAACATGGTAAAAATTTCGTGCAAGCGGCATACAATATCATCCGCAAGGACGAAAACCACAACGGCAACTATTACATTTGCTCTACCTATAATGAGTTGATATTGAATCAGAAACAAATAGGAGTCTATGAAATAGCGGCAGAGAATTATCTCTCGTTTGCTACACCGCAGTTATACGAAGAAAATAAACGCAAGTGATATGATAAATATTGTTATTCCGATGGCAGGAGCCGGCAGCCGTTTTGCCAAAGCCGGTTACACGAAGCCCAAACCTTTTATTGATGTACTCGGCAAACCGATGATTTGCCATGTATTGGATAATCTGTATATGCCCGATGCGCAATTTATTCTTTTGGCACGTCGTGAGCATTGTGAAGCAGAGCAAGAAACAGTGAAATGGATTGAAAAACATTATCCCGTGCAGTGGGTATTGATTGAGAAACTGACAGAAGGAGCGGCATGCACGGTACTCCATGCACATCGGTTGATTAACAATGACCAGCCTCTATTGATTGCCAACTCCGACCAGATTGTAGATATGCTGATTGTTGACTTTATCAAAGATTCTGATGAGCGCAAGTTGGAAGGCTCGGTGTTATGCTTTGAAGATAGCGATACCAAATGGAGTTATGCCAAAACAGATGATAACGGACTTATTACAGAGATTAAAGAAAAAGTGGTCATTTCCAACCATGCGACTGTGGGAATATATTACTTTGCGAAAGGAAGGATATTTGTAGAGAATGCGATTGATATGATCGTTCGTAACGAGCGCGTGAACAATGAGTTTTATGTGGCACCGGTGTATAACTATGCGATTGCACAAGGCAAAAAGTTTGGTATTTACAACATTGACATGCAAAAGATGCATGGAACAGGAACACCGGATGATTTGAATAACTATATAGCATTTAAGACAAAATGAAAACGGCAAAGTTAGAAGATATGGTGAAGGGTTGGTTTGTCGGAAACTTTGAACCGACACTCCTGAAAACCAATGATGTGGAAGTGGCTGTGAAGAGTTACAAAAAAGGTGACTATGAGCAGCGGCATTACCACAAAATCGCCACAGAGATTACCGTAATCACTCGCGGCAGAGTGCGTATGAATGGAGTGGAATATAAGGAGGGGGACATCATTGTGATAGAACCCTATGAGTCAACAGATTTTGAAGCTTTGGAAGATGGCACACAGAATACGGTAGTCAAATTCCCCGGAGCAAACAATGATAAGTATTTGGTAGAGTAATTCTCATGAGTAAAGTTGCTTTTATATGTCCAGTTTATGATACGCGTAATCATTTCGATTACGCAGTGGATCTCTACAAATCCAAGATGGATAAGGGCATCATGGATGATTTCTATTTTGTATTCTCCAATGAAGAGCAACAGATTAAACTCTTCCATAGAATTAAAACAGAATTAGGAGAGAGAGTACACAAACATCCAATAAAGCCGTTAGGATGCGAACGAGATGCATTCAAGAATGGATGGTAAATAGAGAGTATGACTAAACCTGAAAATGGTTGACTCGATAATGAGATAGAATATTAAAAATCGTAAACTTTTGACTCTGACTAAACCTTGAAAAAATAATTAATGAGACCATTACATATCATAATGCCCATGGCGGGAGAAGGAAGTCGGTTCATGAAAGAAAACAATATAGAAAATTTAATAAAGAATAAATGGATAATTTACATCAACGAATCGTCATCGATTTGGATGACACATTATCAATCACTCATCATGGAGATTATGAAAATAGTACTCCGATTGTACCAACCATCGAAACTTTGCGCAAATACAAGGAGCAAGGTTTTGAGATTGTAATCTATTCGAGTAGGAATATGCGAACATACAATACGAATGTGGGTAAGATTAATATATACACTTTACCCAATATTATTAATTGGCTTAGGAAATATGATGTGCCATTTGATGAGGTGATCGTTGGCAAACCATGGTGTGGATTTGAGGGGTTCTATGTGGATGATAAGTGTGTGCGTCCATCAGAATTCAATAGCATGACGTACGATGAGATTCAAGAGTTGTTGAAGAAAGAAAAAGAATACACCCATCAAGCATGATACTAATAACCTCTGCTGCATATTGTTCCCCTGCATTGGTGGCCGAGTTTGGTAAACTACCGCCTTGCATGTTGCCCGTCCAAAACAAGCGGCTATATGAGCATCAATTAGCATTGATACCTCCAGATATGCATGTTTTATTGACACTTCCGCAATCATATAATCTTTCAACATACGATTCTAAGAAACTTGCTTCACTTGGAGCAGAAGTGATTTATTTAGATGAGCAACTATCTTTAGGAGAGTCTGTCTATGAGACATTGAAACGTAGCGATATTGCTGATGAACCACTATATATATTGCATGGAGATACATTATTTTCACGTTTGGATTTCCGATTGAATGTATATGCAGTTTCGAAACCGGAGGATGATTATTCTTGGGCCAAGTCTAATGATACAGGAAAGGTGTATGCCGGTTGGTTTACCTTCTCCAACACAAGCGATTTTATTACAGCATTGCACAACAACGATATGAATTTTGTGAGGAGTCATGAATGGTATGCAAAACGCCACGACGTGCAAGATGTAGAACTGCCGGATTGGTTGGATTTCGGATTGGTTAACTCGTACTATCGATCATGTTCACGTATGACAACGCAACGAGCATTCAATGATTTGACGATTAGCCGATATGCGGTACGCAAATATAGTAGCGATAAGAAAAAGATGCAAGCAGAAGCAGATTGGTTCAAGTCTTTACCATATGATATGCGGCACTATGCACCAGCAGTTTGGGATTGCGGAGAAAATGATGAAAAAGGCTATTATGAAATAGAGTACTTCTATAATAGTACGTTAGCAAACCTGTGGGTATTTGGAGAAAACCCATTGACAACATGGAAAGAGATTTTAAATGCTTGTGCAGAGTTCTTCGCTGATGAGTATAAGCACAGACCGCTTAATATTGAAGAAGTTGCCAAGGAGAACGACAATCTCTTTGTGGCAAAGACTAGGGATCGACTATCTTCCTTCTGCAAAAACAATGGTGTATTTATGGATACGGAATGGAGGATTAATGGGAACACGACTCCGAGTTTGCATAAAATCTTGGAGGAGTTGGATGAATCTATTTTGAAAAGGGATGTGCGCTTTGTATCGCTGATGCACGGAGATACGTGTTTCAGCAATATCTTGTATGACTTCAAGTCAAAGAGCATCAAAGTAATTGATCCGCGCGGATTGTCCGCAGATGGACAATTGAGTATATGGGGAGATGTGCGATATGATGTAGCAAAATTAGCGCATTCCGTGTTAGGCATGTACGATTATATCATAGGAGGAAGGTATTCTTATCACCAATATGCACCCCATGATTTGAGTCTTTTGTTTGATACCCCTCAAGCGATAAACGATATACAAAGTTACTTCCAAGAGATGCATTTCTCAGGATATACTATAGCTGAGTTACAAGTGTATCCTATTATGATTTTGTTGTTCTTGTCTATGTTACCATTGCATGCTGACAGACCGGATCGGCAACAGGCTTTCTTAGCTAACGCGTTACGATTATACATTGAATATAAACAAAGCACACTATGACAATCATTATTCCTATGGCGGGTTTGAGTTCCCGTTTTACAAAAGCAGGGTACACATTGCCTAAGTACATGCTCTATGTGAAAGACAGGAGCCTGTTTAATCTATCTGTGAGCAGTTTTAGTAAATATTTCGAGATATGCCGCTTTGTATTTGTGGTTCGCGATGTATTTGACACTCCTCGCTTTGTAAAAGAGGAATGCACACTATTAGGCATCAAAGATTATGAGGTGGTTACTTTAGCTAATCCGACTCGCGGACAAGCGGAAACTGTACTGAAAGGTGTAGAAGGTGCCAATGTCGCTACAGATGAGCCAATTCTTATTTTCAATATTGACACCTTCCGTTTTGGATATACATTCCCGCAAAAGATGGAACAATGGGACGGATACTTGGAGACGTTTGTGGGAACCGGTGATAACTGGTCATATGCAAAAACGGAAGATGGAACTCCGAAGAGCAGGGTGATTGAGACAGCAGAGAAACGCCCAATATCACAATATTGCTCTACAGGAATGTACTATTTCCGTCACGCAGCAGATTTCCTTGGTGTATATAAAAAAGGGTGCGCGACACCGACAGCGAAGGAGTTATATGTAGCTCCGTTATATAACTATCTGATTAAGCAGGGCAAGAATATTCGCATAAGCGTTATTCAAAGAGGTGAAGTTTTGTTCTGTGGCGTGCCGCAAGAGTATGAAGAGTATCTTAAAAATGCTTTAACGTAAGAAAATTATGGAAAAGAATAGTAAACAAGTAGCGTTTATTTGCCCTATTTATGATATGAAGAATCACTTTGAGTTAGGATATAATCTCCTTAAATCTAAAGTGGAGTTAGACATTATGGAAGATATGTTTTTTGTTTTCTCTAATGAGGAACAAAAAAATAAATTTGAAACACTAACGATGTCGTTAGGACATATTAACTCCCTTGTTCTTCCTGACAATTTGCAATCTTATAAGTCAAAGATTGTAATTAAGAAAATGTATGCACTGGAGTCGTTGATGAACGAGTATGATTATCTGGTACTGGTAGATTGTGAATCGATTTTCGTTAAGAATGGAGATTTCTACAATCTATGTCAGTATATTTGGAATAACAGAACCTTTCTCAATGCAAACAAATTGGTAGGTAGATGGAGACAAATATTGTGTTTCTTCGAATTGGGGGTACTTACGAACTCTAAAATGCTTAAAGAATTTCGGTGTTATCATTATGGTATTTGGTTTAACGAAATACAAGTATATAAATGTGATTTATTACCTGATTTCTTCCATTGGTTATACCAACAAAATAATCAAAGATGGCGCGATGAATGGAGTTGTTTCGAAATGGAAATGTTTGCTGCATATCTAATTATTGAAAAAGGATATCATCTAAATCGCTTCCCCCAATACAAAGCTCCTTGTGGAGTCATTGAAGTTTTACCCACATTAGACAATTCTACACAGTTAGATATTATTTCCACAATGAATACACATTGGTCTTCAAGCCAGATTGCCGTGAATGACGATACCTATATGCTTTTTCATTTAGACAGAGAAGATAGATCCGATAAAAGACTCCGTTGGAAATTAAGCAAAGACTTTGACAATTCAAAGCGGAGGAAGTTTTTCAGAAATTTAGTAAAACGTTTACTAAATCGCTAATCCACACATTGTTATGTAAAGATATTGTTAATGCATTTGTAATACATGGAAAGAAAACGCATTAAATATGTAGATCTATCTGCAGGCATTATGATTCTATGGATGATGCTGGGGCATTGTGGCATACCAGGGACTCATTATGGACATTATTTTCATCGGTTATTGTTCTTTTTTATGCCGTGGTTTTTCTATAAAAGTGGTTATTTTTTTAAAATAGGAAACGTTGGCGCTGTAGCGAATAGGGGGGGGGCATAAGTTGTTAAGGGTATTCGCGGTATGGTCTGCCGTTGGATATGTTGTTTATGTAATAGTTCAGTTAGTATGGAGAACAACATCTTTGAAAGAAGCACTATTAATTTATCCGCTAAGGCGTTTGATGTATGAGAATCTAATTGTTTGTAATGGGCCATTGTGGTTTTTATTAACTCTGTTTATGGTTATTAACATCGGAAATATTTTATTAAAAAAATTAAACCCATTGTCAATCGCTTTGTTGGGGACAATAATTGGTTATTTGATAAATTTGACTCATAATGAATCTATTCCAGACATAATAGCAAATACAGCAACGGGATTATGTTTTTTTAGTTTGGGCTATTGGATGCAGGGGAAAGAGAAGAATTTGTGGATAATTATAGGGGCGTTTATGGGATATATGGTTTCCGTTTTGATGCTGCACTCGCCTTTTGTTGATATACGGATTAACCAATGTTTAGTAGATAGAACAGGATATGATTATCTGTTATGGTTTCCTGCTTGCTTTTGTGGAATACTGGTTTTAAATAAAATTAGTGAATGGGCAGTACATATATATAGTTTCCATTTTTTAAGATTTATAGGTAGAAATGCTATGATATTTTATGTTGTGCATGCTATACCATTGTATATCACAGTGAATGTGCTCGAAAATGCATACAATGTACCGATTAATTCAAATTTAGGAATAGTATGTAAAACTTTCGTTTGTATGATAACAATATTGTTTCTATGTGGCTTTATTAAAAATTATCTTAATATAAAAAATAAATAATGATGAAAATAGCAGTTTTATTATTCGGACATTTACGTGATTTTGAGAATTGTGCTGACTCATTAAATGAAAATTTGTTGAGTAGGTATGATTGCGATGTATTTATGCATACCTGGGATGAATTAGATAGTAAGACATATCCATGGCACGAACAACGAATGGAACCTAAAAATGTTAGCACGTGGATAGGAGAGAAGATTGAGCTTTTATATCATCCAAGAGAATATGTAGTTGAACATCAAGAGAAATGGCATGAAGAGCAGATTGTTAATTCTTCATATACACCGAGCCTGTCATTTTCAACAGCAGGAATGCATTTCATGTTTTATTCGATGAATAGAGCCAACGAGATGCGAATAGAATATGAAAAAAAACATAGTGTTACTTATGATTTTATAATTGTTACACGTCCGGATGTGGCATTGCTAAATAAACTAGATATTGAAAAAGTAATGTTTCAAGCTGCGACATTAGGTCTTCCGATTGAAAAATGCCGTTTTTTTGCTCCTATGCAGCCTTCCTCTACATGGCCCAATGCTTTTGTTATAAATGGTACTAATGACATCCTTTTTTGTGCCAAACCCGATGTGATTAATAAATATATAAGAGCAAATAAAAATATAGATATAGATTTCATCAAAAAGCATTCTTTCAATATAGTTTCGGTCTATACAGCGAAAGAGATAAAAGACGGAGGGATATTCCCTATTCCAATGTCGTTTCCTTTAGGAATTGATTGGACATTCAGCGGAACACGCGTGAAGAAGAAAAAAAATAAAGAGATAAAATTGATTGCCGGATTTGGTGCTAAGTTGTTGCGACCAATAGCTAAGTTATATAATAAATGCGCAAACTATAGTGAGTAATCACATATGTCATATATCTATTGATGATGTTACCAACGCTTTTCGATCATTGTCACACGCTGGTGATAGCATATACAACGTAAGGTTCTTTCGTTATATATATGCTTTGCATCGTTTGTTAGGACTGAAGATGACACTATATGTGTATGCACAAAACAGAGAATGGACATTGAAGTATGTAACTGATATATATAAACATGAACTTGAAGAGGCAAGCGATTGGCTGAAATTTGGATTTCATGCAGTTTCTGATGAGCAGAAAGAAAATAATTACATGCCAAACTTTGAAGGTGCGTTTGTTGAAGCAAATAAGCAGATAGAGCGTTTTGCCGGCGCGAGATCCATTGCGGAAATATTGAGATTGCATTACTGGTATTATCCGGCAGAATATGTGGAGACATTGAAAAATCATGGTGTGCAGACTATCTTGACGTATGAAGGACAAAAGATAGCATCTTTGGGATTAAATCAATGGATTACCAACATTCGGATTGAGCAAGATACATTCCGTCAGATAATTAATAAAATATCTCATCATGTGAACAATCAACCACTTGTGATCTTTACTCATGAGTGGGCATTAAATAGAAGAAATAAAATTAAACTGGCTATAACAATCGCTTTGCTGAGATTGTTAGGCTATCAATTTATATGCGAATAATATGGATAAGATTAAGAGATGGATTGAAATATATGTCCCTGTAACGACTTGTACACTTAGGTGTTCTTATTGCTATATCACAACGCATCGATTATTTGAGGGACCATTACCCAAATTCGACTTTAGTCCAGAATTTTTGCGTCAGGCACTTTCCAAAGAACGATTTGGTGGAACTTGTATGCTCAATTTCTGCGCAGGAGGAGAAACGCTTCTCGCTCCGAATCTATTGGATTATATCAGGTCTTTATTGGAAGAGGGACACTACATATCTATTGTAACTAACGGGACGCTAACTAAGAGATTTGAAGAAATAGCAATTTTCCCTGAAGAACTAACTGCACACTTATTCTTCAAATTTTCATACCATTATTTACAACTTAAAGAACGCGGATTGCTGGACACTTTCTTCAACAATATCCGGATGGTTCGTGATGCAGGATGTTCATTTACGTTAGAGCAGACTCCATCGGATGATGCGATTCCATATCGAGACGAAATAATTGAACGGGCAGTTAAAGAATTGGGAGCCGTTCCTCATATAACGATAGCTCGTGATGAACGAGTAGGAGGACAGTTACCAATATTAACGGAACTAAGTAGAGATGAATATAAGAAGGTGTGGGGGGATAAATATAAGTCTCAATTATTTGATTACAAACTAACCATTTTTGAACAACCGAGAAAGGAGTTTTGCTATGCAGGAGATTGGGGCGTATATCTGAATCTTGCTACCGGTGATATGCGGCAGTGCTATCAATCTAATCTTTTCTGGAATATATACAAAGATATTTCAAAACCTATTCCGTTTTGTGCGATAGGGCATAATTGCAAAGAAATACATTGTTATAATGGACATTCATGGATTAGTTGGGGATGTATACCCGAACTGAAAGCACCCACATACGGAGAATTTCGCAATCGCGTTTGTGCAGAAGGGTCGGAATGGTTGCAGCCGCAGATGAAAGCATTCATGAATACCAAACTATATGAATCAAACAAGGAATATGGACTATGCAAAAAAATATGGGTTGATGTAAGGAATAGGTTTGCATCATCTCATAACTATTGTAATCGAATCATACGAAAGGTAAAGAGATTATTAACAAAGAAATAATGAATACCATAGATAAAATAGAACAGCTGCAAGGGCTGATAAAAGAAGCTCTTACTCCGTTAATAGACAGCGATTATTGGCTGTTAGAAGTGCCGTATTATCCCAATGTTGGGGATACGTTGATATGGCAAGGAGAATTGGATTTCTTGTCCACATTACCGTATAAACGTAAGGGTATGCAATCGTATTTCACCGAGATTCCGATGAATATACCAAAGGATGAAATAATCTTGCTGCAAGGAGGAGGAAACTTCGGGGATATATGGCCGTTGCCTCAAGAGTACAGAATGCATGTTGTGCAGCAATATCCGGATAACAAGATCGTATTCTTCCCGCAGACTGTGTGGTTTGAGCATGAGGAGAATATGAAAGAATGTGCGGAGGCTCTCTCTAAACATAAGCACTTGACCATTTGTGCACGGGACAAAGTATCCTATGAAATATTGAAGAAGAATTTTACAAATGAGATTCTTCTTGTTCCGGATATGGCGTTTTGCATAGACATGTCAAGATGGGCAACGCCCCAACCGACAAAAGAGGCGTTGCTTCTAAAACGGGAAGATAAGGAACTGAAGGAACATTCCGAACTCTTGGAGTTGACAAAAAAAGGCGACATCACTATCTGCGACTGGTTGCCATTTAGTGAAGAGTGTTGGCAAAAAACATGGTTTCGTAGAACAAGGAAATATGTGCCTATCATGTATGATTGGTATGCGCGGCATATCTTCCAACCTTATTTGATCCATTCGGGAATACAACTTATTGGTTCGCACAAGAAGATTTATTCCACGCGTCTGCATGCCGCCATATTAAGTATATTGCTTGGCAAGGCTGATGATTTAATATGGTTTGATAATTCGTATGGGAAAAACAGTAGTTTTTATGATACATGGTTTAGTGATGTTGATGGAATAAAGTTTATCAGATAAAAAACACCTCGCGGAGGTTATTCCGCAAAGTGCTCTTTGACATACTGATTCAAAGGAATAAATCCAACTGAAAATTTCTATTTTTTGTCAATACGTTCCGAAATGTAATATAAAATGCATGGATTTCGGAAAGTATCCGGAAACCTTGAACGAGTATTAGTGCAGAAACAAGTCGTCCATCGTTAGTTTGTTAGGGATGCTATTAGCATAGGCATTTTCTGCCAAACCATACGATGTGATCATGACCAATCGGACAGCCTTGCGCGTATTAGTCGCGTATTTGAATGTGCCGATTTTGTTGCGCAGGGAAGCATCATACTCTTTGGTGATACGGTATGGCTCATCGGAAAACTTGATTTCGCACAGGTTAATCACATTATCACTGCGGTCAATGAGCAAATCAATCTGAGTACCTTGTTCTTGTTCGTCTTTGGGGCGATAAGTCCACGAATAAATACCGCACGATATGCCGGAGATACCTAATGCAGAAAGTAATTGCTTTTCATGCAAAAGGCAGACTCGCTCGAAAGCCAAGCCGCTCCATGTTCGATAGGTCGGTGTCCCGATTAGAGTCATCCACGTAGTGCGATTGCCTATTTTAGGATTGGCAATAAATTGGAAATAGAATAAGGTGTAGTTATCAATCAACTGGTAGCGGGTATCTTTTTTCTTTTTGCCCAAAGCTGTGTAAGAACGGATAAAATTGCATTGTTCCAATTCTTCCAATTTAAAGGATAGTTTTCCGCCGAGATTAGTACTTAACACTTTGTCGAGTTCGTCAAACGTCATGCCGATTTTTTTTGTAGCAAGCGTTGTGACAATATCAATATACACTTGCGGGGAACGGAAAAGCGATGCATATAATGCGTTAAATTCCTCGCGCAAAATGCTATTCTCGGAAAAGAACAGGTTATCAATGTTTTGTGCCCACGAATAGTCAGGTCTCAAAAGACTCCAATAGAATGGAACTCCGCCGAAAACCATATAGGTCTCAAGGATATCTTTGCGCGTCATGGATAAGTTTCGCATCTGGACATATTGTTCACATTCCGCTAAAGAGAAAGGTTTCAGATATATTTGCCGGGTTAAACGGTTATGCAGTCCGCCATGGTTTCGTACAATATTGCTGATGATCCATGAGGTAGCACTACCGCAGACAATAAGAATAATATCATTGCGCATATTGGCCCAGCCGTTCCAAAAATGCTCCAGAGCCGTGACAAAACGACTTTTGGGTGTGTCCAACCACGGCAACTCATCAATAAAGACAATCTTTTTGACCTGTGGAAGGGTTGATAAATGTTGCTCCAATAGATGAAACGCCTCAAACCATGTCTTTGGAAGACGGCAACGTTTCATGCCGGCATTACGCAACGATTCGCGGAACTCCCATAGTTGTTCCTCTTTCGTGGCATTGTTAAGACCAGAGTGGCTGAATGCGAATTGACCATTGAAAGTCTCTTTTACCAGATATGTCTTTCCAACGCGGCGACGACCATAGATGGCGCAAAATTGCGATTCGTCACTTTGTAGCAAATTCAGCAATTCTTGCTGTTGTTTCTCTCTCCCGATGAACATAATTCTATTTACAATTTAGTCATTTATGAGTTTTACATTTGAAAATCGTTGCAAAGATACAAATAATTTCCGAAATATGCAAGAAAAAAGTGTGATTTCGGACAAAAATACTATATTTTTAAAAAATACATTCCGAAATGTAAAAAAAATACATAGATTTCGGAAAGAATAAATAAAATTTATAGCTTTTGAATCAGTAGTTAATTGATAAAAGACCAATATGAGATAAGCCATAGTAAATTGTCAAAATATGCAAAATAAATGTGTTTATGACTAATCAACCTAAAATATCCATTATTACTCCCGTCTATAACGTGGCGGAATAAAAGCGCGGAGCATAGTCCGCGCAGAAGTGATCTTTGACATAGTGATTCACTTTAGTTATTCAAACAAGTCATCAATAGTAAGAGTTTGATTGACTTGCGAAGAATATTGATTAGGTTGCAAACCATA
>CAKZZM010000075.1 GCA_937885465.1 uncultured Bacteroidales bacterium | reverse complement strand
TGCGAATAGAGGGAAAGCAAGAGGCACGATAGAGGCAGTCCCCTCAGGACCATTGTTTTTGAATATCTCAATGTCGCACACCATTTCCAATGCCATGAGGAAGAGAACTATGGCACCGGCAGCAGCAAACGACTTGGCATCCACACCGAGGAACGATAGCATCCAATCGCCGCCAAAGAGGAATAAAATCATTATTCCGAACGCCACGAGGACTACCTTCTCCGCTTGTATCTTCTCGCCTTTGGCTTCTATATTAAGAACGATAGGTAAGCTGCCCAAGGGATCAATGATCGGGAAGAAAACAATGAAAGCGCTAATCACTTTCATAATGCTGAAATTAGATAAAAATTCTACCATATCTATCGCTTTTTATTGTCGCCGTATGTTAAACAAGACATCTATTTGCTTATTTTGCTGTGCTTTTCTTGCGTAATTCAATTCTTTTTACTATCTTTGCAGACGGGATATGAAATTTCCGTAAGTTCAGTTGCTTCAGTATTCTAATTTTTAATTTATAATTTTTAATTTTATATAGTTATGATTAACTCACAAGACATTAAGAACGGCGTTTGTATTCGTATGGATGGTCGTTTGTATTTCGTTATTGAATTTCTTCATGTTAAGCCCGGTAAGGGTAACACTATCATGCGTGTTAAATTCAAAGATGTTGTAGATGGTCGTGTTCTTGAGCGTCGTTTCAATATCGGAGAGAAGTTGGAGGATGTTCGTGTTGAGCGTCGTCCGTATCAGTATCTTTATCAGGAGGGCGAAGATTATATCTTCATGAATCAGGAGACTTTTGAACAGGTGCCTATCGCTCATGATCTTATTACCGGTGTTGAGTATCTTAAAGAAGGTTTTGTTGTTGATGTTGTCAGCGATGCATCGTCTGATACTATTCTTTTCGCCGAGTTGCCGACTAAGGTTGATTTGTTGGTTCAATATACCGAGCCTGGTTTAAAGGGTGACACTGCTACTAACACTTTGAAGCCAGCTACTCTCGAGACGGGTGCTGAGGTTCGTGTTCCTCTCTTCATCAACGAGGGCGAGATGGTTCGTATCGATACCCGCGACGGCAGTTACTGCGAGCGTGTTAAGGCTTGATAGCGATGCGCATTAATGCGCGTTCTTTTTCTCTGAGGTAAGGCGCATTAATGCGCCTTTTTTTATGTCATACGCCGTATGCTATGCAGGCGGTGCGTCAGTTCTCCGCGCTTGTAGAGCAGGTTTGTCTCTGACGATAGTATCCCTTCGGGTGTTATCTCTTCTATCTTCAGTTTGCCGGAGCAGTGGGCTATGACGTCCCGCTTGAGCATTATGCCTACATGCGTTATTTTTCCGTCGCCATGGTCGAAGAAAGCAATGTCGCCGGCTGTAACGGTTCTCAAATTTGCTTTAGTGAGCGGTTTTTTCAGTGCTTCACCTTTCTCTGCCCCGGTTATCCGCCGTCCTTGTGTTACCTGTTCACCGGCGTTGCGTAGTAGTGACACTCCGAAGAGTGACATGACGATTTGCGTCAGTCCGGAGCAGTCCATACCCAGCACGCTCTTGCCTCCCCACAGGTAGGGGGCGTTACGAAGGAAGCAGAGGGCTTCCCGCAGTCGCTCGGAGGTGAGCGGTAGCGCGGAGGGTTGCACCATTGAGCAGTCGATCTTAAACTGATTACCTAAAATGGTGAATACACCTGCCTTGCCTGCACCCATAGGCACCTCTTTATAGTCGGGCAATAGTGTTCCGCAGACGAGAGGCACTGTCATTATGCCGTTGACAGTAACGGCGTACGCCATTGGTGTGAAGACCCTCGCAGTGGCTCTCTCGCGTGCTGAGATATAACTCTGCGCCATCTCGTCTGACACGGTATTGACTATCTTCGCGTCAGCCCAACCGCTCTGTCCGTCAGTGTCGTTGCGCAGCTGTGCCCAACGACCATCAACGGCAAGAACATCAACTGTCTCGCCGAAGAGCAACTGAGTCTGCAACTCGGCACTCTCTCGCGGCTCAGACCTTAGTGGTAGTAGTGTATGTAGGACAACACCTTTCATTTACCAGATATCTACTCTTTCTTCCGGTTTAACAAACATAGGAGATTCTTCCGTTACATTCCATGCCTCGTACCACGCGTTGATGTGCGGCAATGCGCCGTTTACGCGCCATTCGCCGAGTGAGTGCGGGTCGCTCTTCGTCTGCACTAACACCTGCTCGGGGCGGATATTCTGTGCCCAGAGGTTAGCGTAGGCGAGGAAGAAACGCTGTTCGGGAGTGAAACCATCGCGAGTCTCAAGACGCTTTGCTGCCGCAGCCTGTGCATTTTGGAAGGCTTGGAAAGATATATTCAGACCTCCGTGGTCAGCTATGTTCTCGCCGAGGGTCAGTCTGCCATTAGCGTGTACGCCGGGGGCAACCTCGATCTTGTCGAAATAGTCAGCCATAACTTTCGTGCGGGCTTCAAAACGCTCTTTGTCCTCGGCTGTCCACCAGTTACGCAAGTTCCCTTCTTTGTCGAACTGCGCACCTTGGTCGTCGAAGCCGTGAGTCATCTCATGACCTATAACTACACCGATAGCACCGTAGTTGAAGGCATCGTCGGCTGCCATGTCGAAGAACGGATATTGCAGAATACCGGCAGGAAAGCATATCTCGTTGGAAGAAGGGTTGTAATAAGCATTGACGGTCTGCGGGGTCATATACCATTTCGACTTGTCAACGGGCTTATCGAGGAAAGAGAGACTGTATTCTTGCTCAAATTTTGAAGCACGAAGCAGATTGGCGAAGAAACTATCTTCTTTGCGAATCTCAAGGTCGGTGTAGTCGCGCCACTTATCGGGATAGCCTATCTTTACGATGAAAGCGGACAATTTCTCGTGTGCCATAGCTTTCGTCTCGTCTGACATCCACTCTTGTGCGTCGATGCGCTCGCCGAGTGCCACTTGCAGGTTGCCCACTAACTCAAGCATACGGGCTTTGTTCTCTGCGGGGAAATATTTGGCAACATACATTTGTCCTACCGCCTCGCCGAGAGTTCCGTCAACGGTGCTGACAGCGCGTTTCCATAGTGGGGTCGGCTCTTCTCTGCCACTCAGTATCTTACCATAGAATTCGAAGTTCTGCATAAATAGTTCATCGCTCAAGTAAGAGGCGGAGCCGTCGATAATCTGCCAAGTGAGGAGTGTCTTGATATCGTCAAGAGGCTCTTCGGCGAGGATACGTCCTGCCTCTTTGAGGTGATTAATCTGTCCGACGGAGATAGAGTCGGTGTGGATATTCATTGCCCCGAAGAAGGCGTCCCAATCGATCTGCGGAACGAGACTCTTCAGCTCGGCAATCGACATCTTATTGTAGTTAGCCTGAGGATCACGCAGTTCTACATTGTTCTTAGCGGCACCGGCAAGCAGCGTTTCCATGCGAAGAACGGTCTTTGCACGCTCTGCGGCATCCTGATAGCCGAAGAGGGAGAACATCTTCTCCACATGCTCCGTGTAGGCTTGGCGGATGGCTGTAGTCTGCTCGTCCTGGTCGAAGTAATACTCTTTCTCGCCCAAAGCGAAGCCGCCTTGGAAAGATTTAAGTATATTCATCGACGAATTCATCTCATCTGCATCAACATACATGCCGAAGATGCCGTATTGCATCGACTCACCGAGCAGGCGGCTGAGGTCTTGACGCTCTGCTTTTTGCAACTCTTCTATCGCCGGCATTACGGGGGCTATACCTTCAGCGTTACGGCGAGCGGTGTCGAGAGCGAGATTATAGAGGTCGCCTATCTTCTGTTCTATAGTGCCTTGCGGATGCTCCTTGGCGGCAATATCGCCAATCAGACCTTTCAGTTGTTCGCGGTTGTTCTCACGAACTACATCGAAACTGCCAAAGCGGCTGTACTCACCGGTCAGCGGGTTTTTTTCCATCCAACCACCGCAAGCGTAGTGGTAGAAATCATTCTGAGCCACCTTCTCGGTGTCAAGATTGCTTAGGTCTATGCCTGTCGTTTGTTGTTTAGCGCAACTGAGTACCATAATCGGAAATGCTAATAAAATTAATTTTTTCATAATTTGAATATTTATGCAAAGATAATATTATTTTTTTTATTTGTCAAGTTAAAAATAAAAAAGATAATAGGTTTTATAATTGTCCTGCTTCCACGAGGGTTATTATTCGTTCTACAATGGCATCTTTGTCGTTGCCGTCGTATTCGGCTTTAAGGTCGTTTCCTACCATTTTAGCTACCCCTTGCCAGAAGTTGGCGGTGATAGAGCCTTTGAACAATTTGATAACATCGTATGATGTTTGGTCGCACTCTCTGTCAACGAGGAGCATCAGCATCTGCCCTTGTGAGGCGGTCATGTTGCGAAAGTCACCTTCGTATCGGGCAAAGAGAAGTTTCTCATATTCCTTCCAGTATTTGCGTTGTTGTCTTCGCGTCATTCTCGACATGAGGTAACTTGTACGATCGATCTCGGCTGCGAGCAGTTTGGCGTATGGAAGGGTCTTCTTTACATCTCTCACCGTTCGCCAGTAGAACCGCTCTTGTTGCTTGTTCTTGAACCGCATACGAGGATAGACATAGATGTCGTGCAGTGCAGCAAGGTAGGTAGTGTCAAGAGTGACGGGGTCAACTTGAAAGCCGACAGGAGTGCCTGTATATGTATTGCCGAAGGAAGAACAGCAGAGGGTAATGATAAATACAAAGCACAACAAGCGAGGAGTAATGTTTACAGGATGCCGTATCATTTTCCTTTTCCGTCAACAATAACTCGGAATGTCTTTAGCATTATCTTTATGTCTAACACGAGCGACATATTCTCAACATAGACGATGTCATAGTTAAGTCGCTGAATCATCTTCTCTATAGTATCGGTATATCCTACTCGGATAGGTCCCCAAGAAGTGAGTCCCGGCCGCACTTTATATATAAGGCAGTAGTATGGGGCCTCTTGCACAATCTGATTGATAAAAAACTCTCTCTCCGGTCGCGGACCGACAATCGACATCTCGCCGCATATCACATTCCATAGTTGCGGTAATTCATCAAGGCGGTACTTGCGTAGCCACTTGCCAAGGCGTGTAACACGCGGGTCATCATCAATCGTGAGGGAGGGTGTGTCCGTTTCTGCATCGGTGCGCATAGTGCGGAATTTGATTATCTTGAAGGGTATGCCGTAGTGCCCTATGCGCTCTTGCCTATACAGCACCGGACCTTTATCCGACAGCTTGACAGCAAGGGCAATAAGCAGTAGTATAGGCGATAAGATAATGCCTAATATGGTTGCAGCCATAATATCAAAGGCGCGCTTTATGCACATCGCGCTGTCGGACATAGGCAGGTCGGTGATGCATACCATAGGTTGTGTGTTGAAGTCTTTCAGTTGGGCTGAGCCAACGAGCATATCGTATAGTCGGGCGGGGAAGAGAATCTCCACGCTCATGGGATAGACGTGGCTGATGACCTTAAAGAGATCTTGCTCCGATGAGTCATTCGGCATCTGTATCACTACCGTTTCAGTGCCTGATGGCAATTCTATTGTGCCACCTTGCAGTATGTTGCGAATCTGCTTACCTTTGAGTGTGTAGGTCTTGGTCTGATGCTTATATGACCCGGTGACACTCGATACAATGATGCGACCTAAAAGCGAGAGAACGAATTGCAGGCAGAAGAGGACGCATAACGAACTATAGTAATTGAGAATATTAGGAACGTGGTCGTCAATGATAATCACAAAGAATGCCCCGAGTGAAATAGCTATGGCAGAGAAGAAGGTGGTCAGAAACTCCCATTGTCTGCTCTTGCCAAACGGGCGCATATAAAAGCCGGATAGGTAGTAGATGATGCAGCAGAAAAGCGGATAGAGGAAGAGCGGCTTATAGAAACTGAAAGCAGGAATAAGGATGGTGTTGATTGAGAAAAGGATACCCTCATAGGCCATCCAGCGGAAGATAAGGAAACATATCCACACCAATTCTGCCGACAGAAAATCTGCCAGCAGATATTTGAATTGCTGCGCTTTCCGCTTATTCAACTTTATCATACTCTTATTCGCCGATATTCATTAGTCTGTAAGTCAGATATCCGATGTACACGAGTACTAAGACTACTCCTGCCCAGCGTTGTATCTCTCTCTTGTGGTTTAGTTTAACGAACAGCCAAACGAGCATACTGCCCAATGCAGCCATCCAAGCGTCTAACTCTATACCTTTGTATGCAGGCAACTGGCGGATGACGGCACTCGTGCCGAGAATAAAGAATACATTAAAGATATTGCTGCCTATTACATTACCTATTGCTATGTCGCTGTTCTTCTTAAAGGCAGCTATAACGGAGGTAACGAGTTCCGGGAGTGAGGTGCCGAGTGCCACTATTGTCAAACCTATTACAGCTTCCGACACACCCATATCTTGAGCTATCTTGACGGCACTCTTGACTACCAGTTCGCCACCGAGGCACAATCCTATTATTCCCACTACAATCAGCACTATCGCTTTGCTGAGCGACATAGGCTTATATTCATCATGCTGCTGTTCATCGGGGTGATCCTTAGCGTGGCGGAAGGTGTTGTAGAGAAAATAAAGGAAGAATAGAAGCAGAATAATTCCCCCCATTCGGGATATGCCCTTGACGTCTTCGCCGAACGGTGAATCGATGACCACCATAAAGAACACTAACACTCCTGCAATGAAGGAAAGCGGGATATCGAAGTCGCGGGTACGTTTCTGCGACACTACGGGATAAACGATTGCCGTCAATCCGAGGATAATAAAGGTGTTAATGATATTGCTGCCGAGCACATTGGTGATGGCGAGGTCGGTGGAATTATTATAGACGGATACCATATTAACCACGAACTCAGGCATAGAGGTGCCTAAGGCTACAATAGTAAGACCTATCACAAGGTCTGACAATCCTATCCTTTTCGCTAATCCTGATGCGCCGTCAACGAGGGCATCTGCACCATACACGAGGGCAAGAACACCCACAATAAGGCAGGCTGCCAATGCCCACGGATTACAAAGCAATGATTCTAACATAGCAATAATTTTTTCTTTTTTTATGCTCTTCCCGAAATTTTCTATCGGGTTATCTGTTTTCTCCGTTACACATTAAACCTAAAATGCATTATATCCCCGTCTTGCACGATGTAATCTTTTCCCTCGATGGCTATCTTCCCTGCTTCTCGGCAAGCCGCCTCACCTCCGAGCGACACATAGTCTTCGTACTTAATTACCTCTGCGCGTATGAAGCCTCGTTCGAAGTCGGTATGAATAACGCCGGCGCACTGTGGTGCTTTCATTCCGTTGCGGAATGTCCACGCCCTCACTTCGTCAGAGCCGGCGGTGAGGAAGGTGCGCAGATTGAGCAGGTGGTATGCGGCTTTGACGAGGCGGTTAACGCCCGACTCCTCAAGCCCCATCTCATTTAGGAACATTTGCCTTTCTTCATAGGTTTCCAACTCTGCTATCTCGGCCTCCGTCGCGGCTGCTACTATCAGCACCTCTGCCCCTTCATCCTTGACGGCCTGCCGCACTGCCTCAGTGTAAGTATTGCCGCTGACGGCACTCTGCTCGTCAACATTGCAGACATAGAGTACGGGTTTGTCGGTCAGGAGGAAGAGATCGTGCCGTGCCTGCTCCTCTTCTTGATTATGCGGGACGACAGAGCGTGCCGACTTGCCCTGCGATAGTGCCTCGCGATAGCGCATATAGAGGTCAAGGGCTGTCTTTACCTGCTTGTCGCCTCCTATGCGCACCTGTTTCTCAATCTTCTGTATGCGGCTCTCTATTGTCTCAAGATCTTTCAGTTGTAACTCAGCATCGATAACCTCTTTGTCGCGAACGGGATTGACGCTACCATCAACATGAACGACATTTGGGTCATCAAAGCAACGCAGAACATGAATAATAGCATCCGTCTCACGAATATTGGCAAGGAACTTATTACCAAGTCCTTCACCTTTCGATGCACCTTGCACGAGCCCTGCTATGTCCACTATCTCCATTGTGGCGGGAATAACGCCGCGAACGGGTTTACACAATTCGCCCAATACATTGAGACGCTCATCAGGAACGGTGATAACACCCGTGTTAGGTTCTATGGTGCAAAAGGGAAAATTGGCAGATTGCGCCTTGGCGTTGCTCAGGCAGTTGAAAAGCGTGGACTTACCTACATTCGGCAGACCTACTATTCCGCATTGTAATGACATGAAATTGATTTAATTATAATTAGTTCTTGTTTATCCTACTTGTGCGCCGTTTCTGACCGATGCCGTGAGTGAGGTGACAACGAGGTGCCCGTCGGCATCTACGGCGGAGAGCACCATCCCCTGACTCTCCTGTCCCATCATCTTCCTCGGCGGGAAATTGGCGATAAAGAGAATCTGCTTACCTACAAGCACTTCCGGTTGGGGATACGACTGCGCTATGCCTGACAAGATGATGCGGTACTGCTCGCCGGACGGACGGTTAGTACCTTGACCGTCATCAATAGTGAGGCGCAGCAACTTGTCGGACTTCTTCACCCTCTCGCAGGCAACGACGGTGCCAACGCGGATATCGGTCTTGTCAAACTCATCGATAGTGGTGTCTGCTTTTTGTGGCATAGGTCGCCAATTGTTCATCGCTTCTGCCTTCTCTCGTTCCTCGTTCTCTTGTTTGATGTGTTCAAGGCGATCTAACTGCTTCTGAATAACATCGTCTTCAATCTTCTCGAAAAGCAGTTCTGACTCGTCGAGTTGATGCCCGTCTTCAAGCACAGACATATCTCCCAGCATCTCCCATTCGTAATCAGTGAAACGGAGCATTCGGCGTAGCTTTTCCGAAGAGAAGGGCAGGAATGGCTCGAAAGCGATAGAGAGATTGGCTGATATCTGCAACGATAGATTGAGTATGGTTGCTACGCGCTCCATATCCGTCTTTGCCAGTTTCCAAGGTTCAGTTTCGGCGAGATACTTGTTACCGATACGCGCAAGGTCCATTGCTTCTTTCTGTGCATCGCGGAACTTGAAGTCTTCGAGCAGACTTTCCAGTCGCGTTTTTATGTTACGAATCTCGGCAATTACCTCTTGGTCGTAGTCGGTCAACGGACCGCATGCAGGCACTCTGCCGTCGAAATATTTCTCTGTGAGTTTGAGTGCTCGGTTGACGAAATTACCATATACCGCCACCAGTTCGTTGTTGTTTCTTGCCTGATAGTCGCGCCACGTAAAGTCGTTGTCTTTGGTCTCAGGCGCGTTAGCTGTCAGTACATAACGAAGTACATCCTGCTTGTCCGGCATCTGATCGAGGTACTCATTGAGCCATACAGCCCAGTTGCGGGAGGTGCTGATTTTGTCGCCTTCAAGATTCAAGAACTCGTTGGACGGTACGTTGTCAGGAAGAATATACTGTCGTCTGCCGCCTGCTGCCGACTCCGCTCTGTTCCAAGCGTTGAGCATAGCAGGGAATACAATACAATGGAAGACGATATTGTCTTTGCCGATGAAATGTATCATACGTGTCGCGTCGTCCTGCCACCAAGTCTCCCATTTGCCATACTCCTCTGGCATTGCATCACAGAGCTCCTTTGTGTTGGATATATATCCTATCGGCGCGTCGAACCACACATATAGAACCTTACCCTCGGCATCTTCTACCGGCACGGGTATGCCCCAGTCGAGGTCGCGAGTCACGGCACGCGGCCGCAGACCGCCGTCAAGCCACGACTTACACTGACCATATACGTTGCTACGCCACTCTTTGTGATCCTCCAATATCCATCGCCTTAGCCACTCCTCGTCTTTGTCAAGAGGCAGATACCAGTGTTTGGTAGCTTTCTTCACGAGTGCATTGCCCGTCTCAGCATTATAGGGATTGATCAGTTCCTCGGGCGAGAGGGCACTGCCGCATTTCTCGCATTGGTCCCCGTAGGCTCCTTGGGAATGGCAGTGAGGGCACTCACCGCGGATATTGCGGTCGGTGAGGAAATGCCCCGTCTCCGGATCGTAGAACTGCTCTGTCGTCTGCTCAACAAAACGACCTCCGTCGTAAAGTTTGCGGAAGAAGTCGGAGGCAAACTGATGGTGCACTTCAGATGTCGTGCGACTATAGATATCGAAAGATATACCGAATCTTTCAAACGATGATTTAATCAGCGAATGATACCTGTCAACAACATCCTGCACGGAAACGCCCTCTTTCCTCGCACGGATAGTAACGGGTACTCCATGCTCATCGCTACCGCAGATATAGAGGACCGGGCGATGTTTTAGGCGCAGATATCTTACATAGATATCCGCGGGGATATATACTCCTGCCAGATGCCCGATATGTACCGGACCGTTGGCGTAGGGCAAGGCTGCTGTTACAAGTGTTCTTTTAAACATGTTTTAATTGGCGTTTAATTATTATTTAAATGGCGTTTAATTACTATTTAAATGGCGTTAAATTAGTGAACGAAGGTAATGATGGCTGACATCAGTTCGTCTGCATTGATAGTGCGTATCATACCATCGCGAGCCACGGAAATATTGCCGCTCTCTTCCGACACCACTATCGCCAGAGCATCTGTCCTCTCTGCTATACCGAGTGCCGCCCTATGTCTCAGTCCATAGTGTTGAGGAATAGTAGCATCTTTCGATACCGGCAGGATACAGGCGGCGGCACGTATACGCCCGCGAGTAATGATAAGGGCACCATCATGTAGCGGAGTGTTCTTGAAGAATATATTCTCAAGCAGGCGAGCCGACACATCGGCATCGAGCAACTCACC
>CAKZZM010000074.1 GCA_937885465.1 uncultured Bacteroidales bacterium | reverse complement strand
TACAATGGAACCCCATTGCGCCATCAAATCGGCAAAAAATCTAATCAAAAATAAAGCCATAATCATCAAAACGCTAATGACCGTTTTGGGCTAAAATGCGGATAGAAATCCAGCTAAACCGCAAAAAGGTGCAAATTTGCACTAAAATGCGGATAATTATTTGTTTTTACCAATTCTTGCAGAACGGTTTACCACGATAATTACAGATTTCTCATACTTCCTCAGGCGGTACTTGGAAAACGCCGTAGCCTAACAAGGGCATCTCGACACCATTGGATAGTTGAATCGTTTGCATCATTACAGACTGTCTATTAAGATTTGTTTGATATCCTGTTCGGTGAGGGGTGCGTAGGCGGTGTCGAGGCCTTCGTTGACTGCGATATGATGCGCCATCTCGTCTAAACGGCTGTCGTCAATACCGACTTCTTTGAGGTGCATCGGAATACCGATGGACTCGAAGAACTTATAGGTCTCGTCGATGGCTTTGCGGGCAATCTCCTGCTTCGGGAGCGAAGCGTCAATGCCGAAGACATTGATACCGTATTTCACGAAACGCGGCATGGTGTGGTCGCTTAAGATATGCGTCATCCAGCGCGGCGTGATGATGGCTAATCCTTCGCCGTGGGTGATGTCGTAGTACGCAGATAAGGCGTGCTCGATGCCGTGGCATGGCCAGCCGGACTCACTGTTGCCAAGGGCAAGGATGCCGTTGCAGCCGTAGGTGCAAGCCAGCATCATCTCCGCACGGGCTTGGTAGTCATTGGGATTCTCCAAGCATTTTCTGCCGTTTGCCATGAGCGAGCGGAGCATCGACTCGCAGAAACCGTCGTTGAGCAGCGTGGTGTCCTCTGCGAAATACTGCTCGATGGTATGGTTCATCGCGTCAGCGATGCCGGCAGCCGTCTGTTTGCGGCTGACTGAGAAGGTGTAGGTCGGGTCGAGGAACGAGACGGCAGGGAACAAGTGGCGGTCCACATAACCTATCTTGTCGTTGGTCTCGGTGCGTGAGATGACACCGCCGCAGTCGTATTCGCTACCGGTGGCGGCAAGGGTGATGATATCTACAATAGGCAGAGCCGCTTGGGCTTTGACTTTATATGAGATGAGATCCCACGGGTCGCCATCGTAGCACGCACCGGCTGCAATCGCCTTGGAGCAATCGAGTACCGAACCGCCGCCGACGGAGAGGATGACATCCACTTTGTGTTCCTTGCACAGCCGCACGCCGTCCAAGACAGACGGGTCGTACTTCGGGTTGGGCTGAATGCCGGAAAGTTCGATGATTTCGAAGTCCCGTAGCAGTGTGTGTACGTAGTCATACAGGCTTTCTGCTGAGGGGTTATTTCTAAGAGCCGGAATCTTTTTTATACTGCCTCCACCGTAGGTTAGGAGGATTTTCTTGCCGAAGGTGCGCATCACTTCCGGCAGTTTCTCTACTACGCCTTCACCAAAAATAAGGCGTGTCGGTGTTTGATAATCAAAGTTTTGCATAGTATCTGTGTTTTTAGTGTGTTTGGGATTGCAAAGATACTGCTTTTTCTCGAATTGGCTTTACACAAATCACGGAAATTTTTATACTTTTCGTAGGAAGAGGGATAAACACGTAAGAAAAGCGGCGTTTGGCAAACGGCGGCAACTGTCAAGAAGAAAGAGCCAGCCTGCTCGGATGGGAAGCAGGCTGGAAATAAGTATGCACATAGAAATCGTCTATATCGTTTTCTTTTTGCGTGCTAATTTTAAATATATCGGCTTGAGAACCTTATACATCGCGCTATTTGTAGAAAACAATTTGGTAACGATGAATTTACCTTTGTTTAAGATATGGTCAAACCATAAAATGTATTTTGAATAGCCACTGAAGGAAATACCTGTGCAATCCTCAATTATAGCCCCCATCTTTTGTGCTATCTCATAATATACTCGTGCAGTATAGTGATTAAGAGAGTTGTCCATGAAATCACTCTCTCCTGTGATAATATCGTCTAATGCAATATATCGCAAGCGAGGATTTGTCTTGGCAAAAGATATAACTGCTTGATTTAATAAACGATGTTCTTCTGCCCATTCTTTTTGTCCGTTATGGTGGTAAGTCGTTCCAAGAATGATGCACAAAGTTGTTTTCTTCGGCAACCACTCTAATGCCTTTTTGAGAAAATTTGAGTAATCTTCCGGCGTTGTTGAACCAACAAATTCGTAATTGGCGGAAAACTCTCGCAGATATTGTTCTGTAAAATGATTTCTTCCGTTGTATAACTTTCCGGTAATGTAATCACTCCAATTGGATGGAGAGGTTAACGGTTTATGTTTTCCTCCAAATACTACTCTTATATTTGTTCCTTTCTTTTGATATATTCCGTATGGCGTTTCTATCAAAGAGGATAAGAAGATAACATCGTAATTACCTGTAAAAAACGAACCATCGAGCATAGCAGCATCAACGAACTGACATTCTTTGGTGATGATCTCTTTGTCGCTATCAGAATACTCATGTAAACCTAATATGTGGACAGAATGATTGTATCCTTCAATAATCTTTCCTGAGTTGTCCACGTATGTAAATTCGGTACTTACATGCCCAACTTGACGCAAATAACTTTGCGAGTGAGCCAAGTCACATGGACCTTTCAATAGTATGTTGCATGAAGAAATTTGTTGGCGGTCATGATTATTGGATGAAGCACAATTAATTTGATTGATCCATAGTGGGCAATCCGTTTTGTTTAATTGTGTGCGTACCTCACCTACCACTTCCAACTGCGGAAACCCTAATTGTGCATATACCCATTGTTCAATCATTTGCCCCATGGTACGGCACGAGAACACGAAATGTTCTAATGTGTTATCACGTAAAGCGTAAAAACCTACTATACCGTAATCGCCATAATTATCGATAACCGACACATAACCACATTGATACCGATCGTCATGCAAAAGGGATATCAGTTCTTCTTGTGAAATACGTTTCTTTGTGAAATTGAGTTGATTGCTCCGTAGAATCAAGTCATGCAGACGCTCCATTTGATTCAAACAATCTGTGTGTATCTCTACCCGAATATTGCTTGCATACAAAAATGCCTCGTTTGAATCATAGGATTTTGCTTCTTGGGCTTTTGTTTCCAGCACCTTGTATTGTTGTAGCCGTTTATGAGAGGTATCTTTCTTGGGCAATAAAGCCACTTGCTCAATCAAAGTCGGTATTTCCGCAGGCTCTGCTATTTGTAATAGAGGAAAGATGTGTTTGGCTTCATTCAAGTTATGCACATTATCGTCAAGAAACAATACATTTTGGGGACGTAGAGCCATCTGTTCAATTATTTGCCGGATTCGTACGCCTTTGTTGTCCCAATTAATAGATGTAAATACGAAATAATCCCAAATTCCCAGTTGTTTCAGGTACTGTATGGTTGGAGTAGGTTCGTTCTTTGAGCAAATAGAGTTTATGATACCGGCATCTGTGGTGTCTTTTATTAGTTGGATATTTTTTGTGATAACTTGTGCTCCGCCTTCGGATAATGTACCCTTCCAAAAGGTATCATCCAAATCCCAAATTATGAGTTTAATGGTATTGATGTCTAACATGTGGATTGATAGTTTTGCGTTTGCGCATACTATTAATCCGTGAGACGACATAAGAAAGACGTGAATTTCTTATGCGTTTACCAAGGCAGCGTAGGAAATGAAGCCTATATCATCTATAAGAAATCCACGCCTAAAAGGCGCGGCATTACTATACATAGATGATACAAGTTATTCGTGTCCTACGAATAGCTTTTATTATTTCTTCGTTTTATTTCCGTTAAGTTTCCTACGCTTTCGGTAAACGCGAAATAATAGTAATGCTGTTTTTTAATATGTTATAGCGCAATGCTTTGCGCGTTTCTCCGTTATTTAACGTCTCGGAGAGGGGACGTTTATTTGGTCTTTAGTAGTTATGTCTCTTACTTTATTCTTGCCGCTATGAATTCCATAAAATAATCTGCCATTTCTTCAGCGGAGATATTGTATTTAGGCTGTAGAAGGTCGAAATTCTGAGGTTTGGGATACAGAGAGGGAGTGATTAATGCCGACAAAACGGCTTTTGAATGAACTTGATGCCTCGTGAACTTCATGGCATAATCCAACCCCACCTCAAATGAGTAACCTGCTTTAAGCAGCGAATAAATATCGTAATAATCGCGATACAAACTCCTCACCGTAATCGTGAAGAGTTTCATTCCCAATGCATCTTGCGAGTCTACTGTTTTGAGATTGTTGTATGTAAAACCGGTATGCAAAGCAGGAATACGGTTTTTAGGTTCAAAGAACGATAACTTTACGTCATCTCCTACATAAAATTGGATATGTTGCGGTCCTAATATCTCGCGGCGGCACTCAGGAAAAACAGAGACTATTTCATTACTGATAGATGACACGTCCAAATGCCTGATGTCACCTCTGTAGTTCAGCAGTTCGAAATCCAAGTCTTCGCTCTGACGATGTTGCAGCAACAGAGAAATCCCTGTGCCGCCACAGAGGTACAAGTTCTTGATACAATCCAACCGCGATACTTTGTCGAAGACTTGTAAGGTATTATTACTAAGTCCGTTACGCCACATACTTAGAGATATATTTTTTAGGTTTTTTGATATGGAAGAAGAGCACCGCCAAAAGCAAATTGAGCGTGCCATAGTAATCGGGATAAGGCAACATGCGCTGCTGCCACACCTGCTTGATTTGGCGATACGGGAAAGCGTCAAACAGCAAGGGCATGTCCTCGAACTCAAGATGCGACAATCCGTTCAAAATCAACTCTTCATCCGAAAGCATAGCCTTGTCATCCGCAGCCTTGTAAGACCACAAGTAACCACTATCGTACAACTGCCTCGAGAGCGATTGTTTTTTTAATAATATGTTCTTTTGAACAGGCATCTTTGCATTTTTCAGCGGCAAAGGTATTGTTTTTGTCTGACTTATGCAAGTAAAAACAGAAAAATCGCTCGAAAAGAGCGATTTTTCAGGCCTTATTAAGCCATAATGCTTCGAATTGCTTTTCAATTCAGTATCAGGCGCGATATTATTTGTTGATTGCTTGATATTGCTCATCGGAAACGGATTCTAACCATTCATTGGAAGCCCCCTGTTGCTCCTGGGTGTGGATGGCGAGGTGTTGCATCCATGAGTCGGCAGCGGCACC
>CAKZZM010000073.1 GCA_937885465.1 uncultured Bacteroidales bacterium | reverse complement strand
CATAAAACTGCCGCATCATATATAAAACACATTCCGTTTTCTACAAATTCGCAAGATAAATATGCCATTTCTATTCCTCTTTTCTCGTATAGGAATATTATATATTAAAAATATTTATTTTTTTAATTTATTCATTAATGACTGTAAAAAACCGACAGGTTTAATATTCAGCATAGTATCATTTATTGTACATAAATCCGAGCGGAATATCGGGTTTTGAAGTACTTTTACAAAGTCATTGTATTTCGGATGCCGAACGTATTACCTCCGCAACTGTTCCCGAACGTGTTATAATAGCAGTAGTTCCCGAACGTAGAGTTTTTACACTCCACTCCAAAGGTGTTACCATAGCAGTAGCCTGTTGAGTACTCCCAATAATCATCGTCATCGTTATAGTAGCAGTAGGATAGACCATTGATAAAAACGATATTGTTCAGCACCTGTCTGCCCTTGTAGTACTCGTCATCAACAAAGTACTCCCAATAAGCAGGTTTGAGGACATTATGATGACACATATCTTTCGTGTCCGTACCACAACCGTCATCTTCGAGATACTCCAAGCACTCTTCCGTCAGAGTAAGTGGGTGCGTACTCATATCATAGCCCTCGTCTATTGTCTCGCCGTCCTCACTCTTCAGACCGTGGAACGTGTAGTACCAATCAAAGGTCTCATCATCTACCTCATAACTCGTGCCATTGCTGTCTGCCGGAACCCAATTACCCCAAACATCTTTCGTTGCGAAGCACTTACCTCCGTTCTGGTCATAGCAATAGGTAGATTTGAGGTTATTCAGCGCATCGGCGGTCAGACTGCTACTTGTTATGTTGCTGATAGCATAACGCTTGAACTGCACATTCTTAAAGTCATACGGACAATCGTTGCCGTCAATGTCTATCATACGATAGATGACACCTTTGCCGTTTGTCTCGTCTGCCCACTCGTATTTGTCCGTGTCGTTGTCAAGGCAATACCACACCTTGCAGGCTTCAAGGTTGTAGTCATCGAAGTAGCCGTTAGTGTCCCTCTCGCTGTGCAAGGGTACAGCTTCGGCTTCAAGAGCCCTTTCCGAAGCAGCCGTCACGAGCAGGTCAAAGGGATGTCCTGCCGAGCGCACCTCTCCGTCCGGGTCGTCCACGGTAGTGAGGTAGTCCGTGATACGGTATTTCTGCCCCGCAACGAGCGCACCGTTATCACGCAACTCCACTAACTCTTGATAGGTAATGGGAATAGTGCTGTAAGCATACTTATGCCATTTCCATACCTCATTATCTTCTTCGTCCGTTACAATCTCTGCCCAACCGTCCTTTGAGGTCAAATAAGGAATATAACGGAATGGAGTTATACGACCGGAAGCCATACGAGTTGCCACTACTGCAAGCGTGTAAGTGTCTGAACGTGCAACGCGATATGCTATTCTTCCTCTCATAATTCTTTGCACATACGAATGCACAACAGTAAATATGCCTGCTGCTGTGTACGTGCGAGAGATAAGTTCGTCAAGGTTGCTCACGTAGATAGTGTTGTCTATCACTTCGTTTGTTACCTCTACAAACTCTTGGTCGTCCTCTTTATAGATGTACAGTTTGTTGTCGTCTGCTGTTATATAGATGACCTCTGCTGACGGGTCTTGCAACTCGTCAAGGTCGGTATATGTATCAACAGACACAACCTCTTTCGTTTCCGTTGCTCCCTGCGTAGAGGCAAGTGCTTGCAGTTGCTCTTGCAGGTCGCTCACGTCCTCGATATTGTGCGTGTGGGAAGAGTTAGCCTTGCCCGAAAGAGCCGTGCTGAACCTGCTCCACAAGTCGGAGATAGCGGCTTGCAGATGTTCCCAAAATACAAATGATTTACTTGTTGCCATTGTCTTGTTCTCCTATGTTAAAGGGTTATTACTTGCTGTGTCCGCTATGTAGTCAAGCACATCTTGAACGGTCAGAGCATCGTCCCCCTCATCGGGTATGGGCGTTGTGCTGTCTTCCGTTACAGGCGTTGTGCTTCCGCTGTTGCTTGCCGATGAAGGTATGCAGAAAGCGAAATCAGCCTTATAAAAGAGCATCTTGCTCTTGTCGGACTTGTATATCTCCAAGCAGTACGCACCTATTGCGAGTGTGGCTGTCACTGTGGCGGTCAGTCCTATGGTGAGCAGAGTGGGCTGTATGCCCGAACCGCTGCCGCTGATAGTATAACTGACCTGCGCCGTGCTTGCGTTGGCTCTGTTGTCGGTGGAGGGACTGCGGAGTACGATATACAAGTTGCTTTCGTCAGCAAGGAGCGAGCCTATGGTCGCCCCTACATTCAATGTTGCCGAAAAGCCTATTCCTTGGTGTATCTTTTCCATTTTACATTGATTGTTTAGAGTGATTACTGATTGCGTATCTCAATCTCTATGCGCTCGCCCTTTCGGTGTGCTTCTTCGAGAATAGTCCATAACCTGCGGAAAGTCTTTTGGCTGTTCACAAGACCGCCCTTGACTTTGTTCTCTCCCACAAGCAGACAACCCTCTGTGTCGGTGGCGGAGTTTCCCGGATGTATCAGAACACCCTCGAACTGCGGCACACCGAGCAGGCGCGGCATACGACCACCACACCATTTGTAGGCTGATTTCTTGGAGTATTTCGGACTGATGATGTTCATCGTTACCTCATACACTCCTGCCGGAATAGCAGTCTTACCTGCCACTTTCTTCGTCTTGGTGAGGTCGCGTACCGTATCTTCAAGCGTGTTGCAGAAGAACTCCTCACGGACAAAAAGCCTACCTATGGTGTAGTCGGGCTTTTTCCAATTTCGTGTTACAAGTAGTTTAAGCATAGTCGTATCACGATTTTCTTATTTCTTGATATTTCTGCAAGGCTTCAAGGAATTGAGATGTCTTTTCCGAGCCAAGCATTTCGACCGTTGTACTGACAAGTTGCTGTATGTCGTCTATCTTGTCCTCCTCTTTGTTGCGCCCTTTGCGTGTGTTTTCCGCAACAGAGAGTGCTTCGGTAGCCGTGATTGCTATTACTCCCAGCACCGACAAGAGCGGCACGGAGAATACAGAGAGCCACGGAGAGAGAGCCGACAGACCAACATCAAGCAACAGAAACACGAAGAGCAAAGCAAAGTATTGCAGGTCTTTCTGCATCGTCTTGCGTATGCCCCACGATGTCGTTTTCTTCTGTCCTGTGCGCTTGCTTGCCGCTATGCCCGATATGAGGTCAATCAGACTCGCAGCAATGACAATGAACCACAAGAACAGAACAATTCCAATCTTTACCATAAAGGCATTGATGTCCCCCTCTAACAACGAGGGGATGAATAAAAGAGTGTTCATTTTGCTTTAATTTTACTTTGTTTGACAATATGTTGCGTACCTTATTTAGTCAGTTTTTCAATTATTTTGTGAATTTATATCACTATTCTTTTGTAATTTGGAAAATTATTTGTAATTTTGCGCCAAAATTTATTGCTAAATCGTATGAAGAACAAAGAACAACAACAGCAACCGCAGCCGCAAAGGCAATCAAGAGCAGGTGAATGGCTTGACGCACACAGAGGAGGTATAGCAACCGTGAACGATTGGAGAGCCGTAAACAGATGAGCCGAGTAATCGTTGATACCAATATCTTGGTGTACCTGCTGACCGATACGCTTGACGCTGATACAGACGCTTTGGTTCGTGATTGGGGAACGCAGGTGTTTGTCAGTTCGACAAGCGTAATGGAGTTTATTAACCTTATTCAGTCGGGCAGAGTGCATATTCACAAGCCCGAACAATTTAGTGCGTTCCGCTTCATTGAAGATGAACTCGGCTTCCGTATCTTGTATGTGAGCCGTGAGCATTTGCAGCAACTTGAACAGTTGCCGACCGTTGATGGGCATAACGACCCCAACGACCGACTTATCATCTCGCAGGCTATTGCTGACCGCTTGGAACTTGTCAGCAGCGACACTAAATTCACCCACTATCGCAAGTGGGGACTGCAATTCATTAAGGCTGAACATAGCCTGTAATAGTATCACATAAACGATATTTTTCACTATATGAAACATTTTCTGCCTATATTGTTTGCTTGCGCATTGTTGGCTTCTTGCTCTGATAGAAATGCTCCGTCATATTCAAGCGGGAAGGATTTATCTGTTGATGGTCACACCTATTTTATGGTGATGAAAATTGCTGATAATCCCGACACTACTTTTGTTTCGTTTAACAACCACAAATTCTATCTAAATGATTTATATGACGGTACATTTACACAAGAGAACGAGGTTGTCAAAGTAGAGCAAAATAGCGGTATGTTTCCAAATCGTATTTTCATTTCTTACGGAGATTTTCTGTTGAGCCAAGGTGTTCAGTACACTAAACTTAAATAGTCATTTTGTAAGGAGAAATTTATACTGAGATAAGAATATAGCGACCAACTCATCGAAAGTGCTATAATTTTGTCCTATATATGTTCCGGGAGAAAGCGTTCCTCCGTATGCCATAGCAGCCCCATATTGAGCGCAGAGCGATAGTAATTGCGCAAGGTTGTTAGTAAATGTGCTATCAGTACCGCAGACCTCACCACTATTTGCAATAACGGAACTTGAACTAACGGAACGCAATCCTTTCAAATACAAAATCTGTTTCGTTCCGTCATTCTTCACATAAAAATAGTTGTCATTGCTATAGGCTGACAGAATGCCGTCCGTGCCGATGACCGTCTTCGGGACATAATAAGGTGTATAAGTACCGACAATGCTACAACTATTAACGGTGATGGTGTTTGTGCCTTGATAATAGACCTGTGTAGATTTGCAATAGAAGCGGTATGTCGTATTTGACAACAAAGTGGTTACGTTACTTTCTGAATGGTTGATAATGACAGTCGCAGTGTTATATTGCAGGTCGGAGTCTCCCGAACCAAACGACATAACATCAACCCAAGTGTTATTGCGGAATGCTTGCAGTTTCACCTCTGCTCGCACTCCCACCTCATAACCGCCACTTGAACTTGCAGTAACATTACAGCCGATAAGGAAATCGCTTGTACCGCTTTTCATATGCGGAGTTGTAAACTCATTGAATGTATATTCAAGCACAGTTTGCTCTGAAGATGATGAGCCTGTCTGTGAACTGCTGAAATTAGCCGTACCTTGTGGCAGATAGTTACCTGCTATGGGTCGTGGTGCAATCAATATCTTTTCCAACCCGCCAATCACGATACTGAACATCTCCTGTCCTGTGGTAGTGTCTATATTGATTTTCCCGCCACCGAACTTTGCCGAGCCGTCATCGTACAAGATATACTTGGCAGTACCATTGAGTGCGTCTTGAAATGTGCCTCCCGACCAAAAGACGATATGCCCATAGTCCTCCGCAAGTCCCGTCCACCCCGAATATACGTTATTATTCGTGTCACGGAGTATGATTGTGTTTGATAGTATCAGACCGCCTGCTATTTCTGTCGTACCTTTGAGAGCCGCTGTGAGGTGGTCAACATACGGCTGATAGGCTGTCGGAGTACTGCCCGATTGCAGCATTGCATTTTTGATACTTATTGTGGCTTCGGCACTTTCAGACCAATAGACTCGCAAGAACAGTGGACTTGCCGTTGTAAGTTCAAAAGCGGTCAGAACAGGCTCGGACTGCTCTACCGTCCAGTATTGAGTAACAGCACCTCGTGACGCAGCATTCACTATTTCGAGGTGAATGCCGTTTGGCGGTACTCCGTTCCCTGTCTTGTAGATATGTATATACTCTGCGCTAAACACATACTTGCCCGCAGGAAAAGTAGGATACGAGCCTTGCTGACTATTACGGAACGGAATAAACACTTGATTTAAGCCTGCATACGTACCTGTTTGTGTGTACTCCTCACCCAATGTCTCGATTAGATTTTCTCCACCTATATTGCCTATTCTGTCAAGCACCTGCTCTATGTTGTCCTCTGTTAGTGAGAACTCTATGTTGCCTATAATCTTTGCTCCGTTGCGTGCTATGATACGCGGTGGGTCACTTTGAAAGTCTATGATGAGCGAGCGTGTCGGGTCTTGTATCTGCTCTGTTGTTATCGTGCCGCCTGCTATCTGCGTGTAGCCGTTGGAACGGTTGAAGACACGGTAACTCGTTTCGGCATCCTCGTCTTCATACTCCGATGAAAGAACACCCATTAACAGGTAATCTGTATCGCTTTCGTGCTTGGTTGGCGAAAGTACTAACTGTGCTGTTGTTGCACCGCTCAAACACTTTGCATACAGGTAATATGGCGTTGTTGGGTTTGCAGAAAGTGCATTGCCGTTTTCATCTGCCGTCAGGTCTGTCTGATTGATGTCCCACCGTCCACCGTTGGCATACTTGATATACGGCTCTTGCGTATGCTGTATATAGCCTGCGGAGATATGCAGGTGGTCGAAGTGGTCAATTCCTGAAACGATATACCCATTGACGCAAGTGATAGCAGACGTGAAAGCAAATTGGTGCTTCTCCACGCCCACTAACATCATTTCGGCTGCAAGGCTTTCGAGCATATCTCGCATTTCGGCAGCATCGTGCCAGCCGCGTCTTGATAGGTTGAGCGAGCGTTGTTCCAGACCTCTGATGTCGCTTGTACGGTCAGCAATGACGGCTTCAATCTCTGCAAGCCTGCCCTCGACACGAGCAGAGGCAAGTTTGAACTCTACACTATTAGGCTTGGTCAGCGAGTGAGAGAAAGCAGTGACACGGCTGACAAACAGACTTGGGCTGTCGTCTGTTATATCACCAACGGCGTTCAGCACTATATTCCCGAACAATTCCGAATGTACAGCCACACGCTTGCCGAGACACAAGGTTTGATTAGCGAAGAAAAGCGGTTCGGTCTTGCATTTTATTTCGGGTCGTGTGTCTTCTATGGCAAGCAGTTTCTCGTAAGCGGCTTGTGCCAATTCCTCTTGCGCCCTCGTTATATAGCCCTGTGGCATAATCATATGGAAGATAGCGAACATATCGCCCTCATAGCCGCCCTCAACTCTTGCGCGTGGAACGAAATTGCCAAAGGGCAGAGAAACGCCGTTGTCTCCGTCCTCATCAGGTACGATAGTCAGCGTCCATTGCATTACACCGTTCACCTCTTTGTAGTCGTATGATACCTCAAACTCTCGACCGTTGAGATAGCCACTCTCAAAGATGATTGACAGCGTTTCGTTAGGCTCTATCTGCAGGGGCAATAATTCGGCTGCTACCATTTCTGCATAACTCATCAGCGAAACACCGTCAGCCTTGATTGCGGCAGCCGTTATGGTGTATATAGGGTTGTCTGTGCCGCGCATTGTTACGCCAAGAACACGGAAGTGGCAACGTGGGTATATGTCATCGAACATTTCCACCGTCTCTATGCCGGAGCGTACAGCAGTATTAGTGAATGCTCCGAGTGCGTCCGTTGTTATCTGCACCTCGTTGCCCTCTCGGTCGGTGACTGTATATGTTGTGCTTGGTGCAAGACGGAGTTGTTTTCCGTAACTGACATACATATCGTTGCCGTTGACCGTCTGTAAAGCCTGTTGGCGAGTTATGTTTCGGTCAGAGCCGAAAGGAATGATTTTCTGTGGCACATCTGACCATTGCTGCGAGTACTCGCACGACAGCAGTCCACGGCTTTCGTACGGTTGTAGCGTATTGCCGGTGTCCTTGTATTGGTCTGACACGACAATCGCATCGCCCTGCTCGCAACGGCATAGGTGTAATTTTACGCTTGTCAAGCTCTCCTGTGTCAGCCACCACTCAATTTCATAGGTGTTGGCTATCTGTGTCAGCACATCGGCTATATTCTGACCGCTGAAAGAGAAAGTCTGCAATGTGGTGTTCTGTTGCAGGTCGGTTGTTGATAGCGCAAGCCGTTTGAGTACATAGTAGTAAAACAAGTTCGGTTGGTCAGCGTTCAAGCGGTCTGCCGCTCCGCTGATTGAGGTCATCACTATCTCCGCCATTTCGGGTAGAGTGCCGTTCATATTGATTTCGGGTTCGGGACTGACAGCCGTGCCGTCAACCGTCATATATCGCAAGCAGATATGTTTATCAAGCATATTGGCAATGCTCACGAATTTCATCTCATATTGGTAGTATGAGCCTTTTGATGTCGGTCTGTACTCTTCTTTGAGGAAGAATAATTGATTGTCGTAGTATATGAACGAAAAAGCCTCAAAGACCGTTTGCCGGATTAACTTGAACGACAACTTTACATAGTCATCGTTCATCACGGTGGCAGAGCGTTCGCAATTGTCAGTGACAGGGAAATCACCGCTTGTGCTTTCGGTGTTGATGTAGCGAGCGCGTACAGGTGAGCCGCTCCGTAATGTGTAAGTCGGCTGATAGATTGATATTTCAGCAAGTGCAGGTGTCATAATGAGCGATTATTGGGGTTGGGTTCGGTAAACTTAATTGAGATAGTGGCACAGCCCGACAGACCGAAGTTGGTGTATTTATCAACACTTGAATAGATGAGCCGATAGGTCGTTTCCAATTCGGGTATTGTCAGTTCGTTTATGCCTGTGTTATTCACTCCGTTTTTCAGGTGAGTGATAAGTGTTTCCACCTCTCTGTGCAGGTCGGTGAGAGAAGCCGCCTTTATATAGAACATCAGCGAAAAGTCCTGTTTCTGATAGCGGCGCGATGTAGGTGCAGAAAGCACGTGCGAGCCGTGTAAGTAGGCGTTCTCGTTCGTCACAAGGTTCTTCATTGGTGCCGGCTTCATCAGCGTATTCAGAGTCCCCTCTAATGGTGTCAGCCCCCACCATTCTTGTATGTCTTTGCCGTTTAGGCACATCAATGGTATAGTCATACTCTGCGAATTTTAACTTTGGCGTTATTGGTTTTATGTATTATATTCGCATTGCTGTCAGCCGATTTGAGCCTTACATTACAGCAAGCGGAATAGTAAGCAACGATATGCAACTGACTACTATCTTCAAGCGTGAACTCTACCGTTCGTGATTTTGTCAGAATTACATTGATATTTGTCGTTCCGAGCAATATCACGCTGTCGGTTGCAGGGTCTTCAAGCGCAAGTATTTGGTCAAGGAAAACGCCGTTTTTGTTGAGTTCTGCAAGTTCGTTCCTAAACCATTTGCGCACCCACTCCGTTGTAGGCACTTTCAGACCTTTGAAACAAAGGAAATGCATATAACGGTGCAAAAGAGCGATGAATGCTTTTAGGGTCGGAGCGTCTGCCACCTCATCGCGGCTCTCCTGACATAGGCTGCTCCCGAACTGTTCGAGGAAATCAGCCCTCATCTGTTTGTAGTCGTTTGTACTCATAAACGGTCGGTATTTTGTTCTATGGCTCGCAGGCGTTCTGTATGCTCCCCAATGGTAGCCGCATACTCCACTAACAAGCGTAGTTGGTCTAACTGATTTTGTTGAATAGTAACAGCGATGTCGATATTACTCTGTATATTCGTCAGGCTCGCAAGTTTCAGACGGTCGTTCTGTTCTATGTCCACTAACTCTGTCTGCATTGCTTGTACAGCAGTAACCACATTCGCGCCCTCTATCTGCAAGGCAGTAAAGCGAGCGTTGAGTTCGTCTGCCGTGTCTTGGCTCATAGACTGGAAGCCGCCCTTGCTGCCGTCCACATCACCGTCATCGGTCAGCAGTCCTTGCCGTTCCATTATCTCCCGGTAGAACTCCGCAAGGCGTTCCGCTTCTGCCTGCTTGCCCTCCATCTCTGCCACAAACGCATCTATGTCCGATTCTGACATCTGACCGCCTGCCGCTGCTACCTCCTGCGCTTTCTGCGAGAAGCTTTCAAAACTGTCCTTGAACAGGTTTTCGTAAGCGAGTTTGAGTTGTTGTTTCCACATATCACGCTGCCAATTCTCCAAGGCTTCGTTCCATATATCGGAAAATGCCTCCGAGCCTTCCATTGCGGCTTCGATAGCACTATCTGCAAGGGTATCAGCCCAACCGCTCAAATCGGTCGTGAGAATAGTATCAATCAGTTCCTGCAAGCGTTCTTCTTCCTCCGTGATAGCATCTTCCATTGCCTCTTGAAACTCCTGTGTGCGCTCGTGTTGGTCTTTGTATTTGTCGCTATCAGAGCCGTATTTTCTGCGCAACCGTTCTTCCTCTTTGAGAGATTTTTCGTATGCTTCACGATTAGCATTGACTTGCTTTTCGAGGTTCTTTGCAGCCTTGTATTGGTCAGCGAAATAGGCTGAGCCGCTGCTGTTACGATACAGAAAATCAAGTTCGCGCTGTTCCTCTTTAAGCCGTTCTATGTGGTCTGCCATATCGTCTAACTCCTCATTGACCTTGGCGTTAGTAGTGAACTGCTTGGCTATATTGACAATCGCCATAATAGCCTGCACCGCAAGGCTGATAATAGTCAGTATGACGGACGCTTTCTCCACGGTCTGTATTGCGCCTGCTGCACCGACAGCGGTGGACTCCATAAGTGTACTCGCATTTGTGGCGACATACTGAATAGACTGTATAGACTGAATACCGAAGTCTGCGATGTCGCTTATCACTCCAAGGGCTTTCTTTGATTTCTTTGACAGCACGCCGCCCATAGTATTCGCCACCGACTTGGCTGCTGCCGACACATTTTGCAATGCGTCCGTGACACGCTCCGTAGCACGTTGTTCAGCCTGCATTTGTTTGGTGGACTTCTTGCCGGAGTTCTGCTTGGTAGTTGCAACCTTGTCCTCCATTATCTCTCGTGTTTTCTCTAACTTGACGAGTTGCCCACCGAGTTGAGCATCCGTCATCTTGAGATATACGAGCCGTTGTTCTGCTTCTGCTATTTGGTTCTGTATTTCAAGCCTTTGTTGGTCGGTAAGCAGAGGGTTTTCCTCTTGCATTTGCAGTTCTTCAATCGATTGCTGTGTTTCAGCCGCTTTCTGCTCGCGTTGTTCAGCGGACATACCTTGTACCTCTTTGAGCATATTTGCCTGTTCGTCAAGAGCCTCAAAGAACTCTGCCGCTGCTATATCTACTTGGTCGCGTGTTACGTCTGCAAGACTGCCGACAAGCCGAGCCACGATGTCTGCTGCTTCCTGTTCGGTTGCGTCTATATCGTGGGTCTTGCCCGCTTTCTTTACCATAGCGTTATAGTCTTCCTCAACCATAGCGGCTGTGCGATTGCGCTCCTCTCCGTTCTGTATGGCGGTCAGTTGCTCCTCGCGCCACCGAGCCGCTTCCAATATCTCCTCACAGTAGGCTGCATAGTCGTCAATGTCCTGTTTGAGCATTTCAGCGTTATGACCTTGCTCCGCCTGTTGTATTGTGGCTTCGAGCCGTTGGCTGTAAGCCTCGTATATTTGTTGCATTTCGGAATAGGTAGCAAGCAAGGCTTCATCAAGACCTGCATTTTTCGCCACCTCTCTTTTGCTCTCCTGCGTTTTTGCATTGCGGTAGGAAGAAAGTACAGCGGCATTATTTTCGTTTGCGGAGAACGCACGAAAATCAACGAGAGTGTTTGCACCATATCTGTCGCTGACCGCTTTGTCGGCTTCTTCTTGGTTCTTGGTCTTGATGAGTTCTATTTGATGTTCGTAGAGTTCGTTCTGTTTCTGTATGCGTTCCGTGATTGTTTGAGCCATTGAAACAGCATTCTCCAATTCATTAGTCTTAATGTCGGTCTTGATTTGTATTGTTTCTTGATTGAACTGTTTTTTCCACTCTGCAAATTGTCTGTCAAGTTCCTTGGTATCGAGTTCAAATTGCAAAGTTGCATTTTCGCGTCTTTTGTCGAACGATTTATTGGTACGTCCATTATGGGACTTGCGGTAAGCGGCTTCTTCTTGATTGATTTCCTTTATCTGTTGCCAGTATTCGGCTTCGCGCTTGGCTCGCTCTGATTGTATAGAAGAATTAAGTATGCGCTGACGTTCGTTCTCTGCTTTCTGAACAGCCGCAATAGACTCATCACGCATTTTCTGACCATCAACCCAAGCGGTGTTAGTTGCTAATTTGTAGTTCTCTGTTGCTTTTTTTAGTGTTTCTTCTGCGTTCTCCACAAGTTTCTTGTTGTCAGCAGACATATCGTCTGCGTACTTTTTTCGAGCCGCTTCGAGTTCCGTCTCGGCAGTCCTGATTGCGGTGATGAGTTGCGGTAATGTTTCTTTTGTGGCGTTAGTTGATAGAGCCTGTATCTGACCGTCTGCGTCAGCAACGGCTTTTTGTGTGGCTTCAATACGCCCCTTTAACATCATATACTCCACACCAAGCAATACAGGGTTCGCGCCTGCGTCCTGCTCAAAGGTCATCCCGACAGAAATCTTCCATTGGTTAAGAGGATTACTCTCCCATTCTGCTTTGGCTTTTGCAGCGGCTTCTTCCGCTTGTTTTTGCAATTCTTCGAGTTGCCGTTGTGCTGCTTCTTTATCAGCCGTGAATTTAGCAATCTTCACTTCTGCCGGTTGAGCGTCAAATTCTGCTTGCGCACGCAACTTCTCCATTTCTGCAAGTTCCTTTGTGTATGCTTCAAGCACTTTTTGCTCCGTTGCCATTTTGTTGCCGATAATACCCATCTGAATACCCAAGCCAGCCGCACCCTGACCTGCATATTTCATCTGCTCCTCAATAGATTTCAACTGTGCCTCATAATTGGCAATAGCAGTTTTACTCTTTTCAATCTCTTTTTTCTTTTGGTCAAATGCCAAGTTCTCCAATGCTTTTGCTTCTGCTTTTTGTGCGGTAGTCAGGTCAAGGGTAGCCAGTTCCGCTTGCGAGTACTGATTGGTCAGTTCGGGCATTATCTTCTTCAAGCGTTCGTATGCCGCCGCTTTATCATACACCGTTGCCGTTTCCGATTTTATCGTGTTTATGGCTTGGTCTGCATCGCTTATGGTTTGGTCTAACTGTTCTTGCTGCTTCTCGTTAGTCTTGTTCACACGTTCTTGTGCTTTCGCTTGCGTATTCAAGGCTTTGCTAACGGCATAGATAGTTGCACATAAAGCCACAAGCCCTGCTGTGATGAGTACGGCAGGATTAGTAAGCATCGCAGCAGTATTTTTCAAGACGGCTTTCGTGTTCGCTTTGATAGTTTTGGTAAATAATGCTTTTCGAGCCGCCGCCATAGCGTCAGACTCGGACATTGTTACATTGGCAATAGCGGCAGCGCGTTTGACAACTACCGATTTAGCAACAACTGCCTGATGTGCTTTTTCAACAGCAGAGACGATAACAAGAGCCGCCTTATATGTGCCATAAGTGCCTGCCACAGCAAGCACCGCCTTGCCAACCGTTTCGTAGTTTTCAACGAGTTTAGACACACCTGACAGAGCAAGGCTGATAGCCCCCTCTGATTTTTGTCCTATCTCATTGAACATCATATCAATGCCGTCCTCTATGTTGGAAATCTGTCCCGATATTGACTTGGACTGCTTCTCCATAAGTCCACCGAACTGACCGCCCTCTGCCACGAGTGACATCAGTGCTGTCTGAAACTCTTGCGCTCCTACTTTTCCTGTGGAAACGAGGTTTTGCACCTCTTCTTTGGCTACTCCCATAGTGTCTGCAAGAGCCTGCATAATAGGAATACCACGTCCTTGGAACTGCCGGAGGTCTTGCGTAAACATACGTCCCTGCACCATAGTCGTACCATAGAGCATTACCATATCATTAAGCGGAATAGACAAGCCTGCCGCAATATCTCCGAGGTTGATTAAAGTTTGATTGACATCTTCTGCGGCAATTCCATAGGCAAGGAGTTGTTTTGCGCCCCCTGCCACTCCTTTCAAGTCGAACGGTGTTGTGGCAGCCGTCTTGGTCAGTTGTTGCATTAGTTTGTTTGCCTTTTCGGCACTACCAAGCATAGTCCCAAAAGCGATTTCCAATTGCTGAAACTCACCACGGACATTCATCACCTGCGAAGCAAGTTCTTTGAGTGTTGCAACACCAACGGTAACTCCTGTTGCAGCGGCTATCTTTTGAAACATTGAGTCGATAGAGATGCCCGATTCTTCTGCTTGCTTCTGTATGCCTGCAAAAGCCTTTCGGAGTTCTTCCGTAGAAACAAGTGCTTGTTTATTATCAACCGTATTAACGAAATGCATTCCTGCCATAGTAGTGTTGATTTAGAATGATTATTTCCCTTTGATAAGCCTTTGTATCTCGCGCAGGTTCTTCGGGTCGCGAGCATCGAGATATACACCGTCTATTGAGATGTGCGCTTCCTTGATTTCTTCTTTGGTGAGGAACACGCTCTGCACGCTATCAGAAAGCAGCATATTCAGGTTGATTAGTGACACGCCCCACAACACATAACCGACTTCCCAACCATATCGCTCACAAGCGGTGTCGATGATTGTACCATACATGGAACGACCGCCAAAGGTCAAGTTGTTTCCTTTGTTCTTCTTTGCCATAGCAATCTTTTCTCGTGTACGCTTCTCGCGGTCTAACTGATAATGCTTGATGAATTTATCTTGGCGCGTTTCCCATTCGAATATAACCGTGACGAGTGTTGCAAGTTCGGCAGCGTCCAAGGTTTTCAGTTCGTCAATACGAGCCTGAACACTTTCCTCTTTGATTGCGTCCGACCGATGACTGAATGTATATAACGCCACAATACGCAAGACAAGGTCGTGCTGTGTTTCGCAAATACGGTACATCTCTGCGAGTTTGTTTGTCGCATACAGATGACTATTCACTTTGACCTCTTGAAGCAGTTGCCCTGTAAGCAGGCTTATTCCGAGAGACGGTTGATATATATAGAAGAAACGCCCATCTATGGTGAGCGTTATGGGCTTCTCAAGAATAGCATCTATAACTTCGTTCTCTATATGTTGTTTGTCATCAGCCATAGCACTTGTGGTTAGTAGCGAGTGGCGGAGTCGAACCGTCATTTTTGCGGGGAGTATCACAACGACCTACCTTTGGTCGAACTCGCTATAAAGGGCAGACGGTCTGTTGTTGTCCGCCTGCCCTCGCATAGTCGATTTATGCACCTGCCTGGTCAACAGGTATCCTAACGGTCTCGCCGTTAGCGACAACTGTGACGGTGGCGGTACGTGCGCTCGTGTTAGCGTTGTCAGCAGCCGACACGCTGATTGATGTGCCTGCAAAGGTCACGGTCAGCCAACTGCGGTTAGCGCGTGCGCTCGTGATAGAAGCAGCACCCGATACTGTTACTGCCTGTGCCGGAGCGGAACTTGCGGCGAACGACAACGAAGTCGGAGATACGGTTACGGTAGGTGTGTTGTCATCGTCCTCAGCCTCCAACTCCGTAAAGTTGATAGCGGAGATAACACTACCACTCTCCGTAACTGTTACTACACCCATTTGCATAGGGTCTATGCTTGAGTCGCTCGGTTTGAGAGGCTCTAACACATAGGTGAGTTTCATACCCTCTGCGGTGTTGCTCTTTACCTCGCACGATACTCGCGCACGGCTGATATGAATGCCGGCAGGTACGGCAGCATCTTCGGGCTGTTCCCAGTACTCGAACTCGTCCTCAATCACGCCCTGTTTGTCCGCAAACGGCTTCTTCTCACCTTTTGCAACAAATATGTCGAACGTGATAGAGTTGGTGTTCTTTTTGTACCTAACGTCCTTGTATTCACCGCCCTCAATCTTGGCTTCGAGTTTATCGCCCTTTTCGGTTGCTAACTCGAAAGAGTCCTCAACAGGAGTAGGCAATTCGCGAATGCCTGCGTTTTTGGTAATGTTCCGTACAAAATGACGGTTCTTACCCCAACCAATGTTTGCCATTTTCGTATAAATTTAGTTGTTAATACTTTGCTTGATTTAGTCAGCGGAATTACCACCATAGTATCTGTATCGTAATTGAACGACAACAAAATGCTGTTTGATGTCCGTTTCCGCTTCTGTGTATATTGTCTGCTGCAACCGGAAATGATAATTCGTTCTGTCAGCGGTCAAACTCTCCACCCACCTTGCGGCTGCTTTTTCCAATTCGGCGGTACGCTTTCCGTCTTGGACTAACACGCCGTTGTTGTATGGGTCAATGTCAGGTGCAAAGATATTGACCGTGATAACTCCTGTTTCTATCTGTCCGACCGTTCCTGCCGTGAAGATGACGATTATGTCTTCAAGACGGCTGTCACGAGGACGGTATCCGTCGCGATAGACCTTGCCCGAAATCATCGAACAAAGGACAGGGTCTGTCGCGAGGAGTTGGTATATATCACCTTGTATCTGACTTGCCGTTTTCATTGCTGACTATCGTTATTAAGTGTTCCGAGTTGCTTTAACAATGTAGGGACTAATTGCTCTGCTAATAATTCTGCACTTGATAGCACATTGTAACCTTTTGCGGAAACATACTGTGCGTAGTTCATACCTGCGACCACTATCAGCACCGCTCCTTGCGGGTACTTACTCACAAGTTCCTTTGCGTAGGCTTTACCTGTTTTTCCACCCTCATCACCGTTCAGCACCGTCTCGAATGTGCTTGACGAGCGTATTTTGCCGTCCACCGCCACTACATACCCAACGCTGCTTCGCAGGTTGCCTGTTTGGTCGGTATAGGCTTTGCCGTTGTAGGCTCGCGCTTCGTTTACACACCGCTCACCGACATAAGAGAGAGTCCGTATCAAGGCACGCTCTTGGCGTTCCAATTGCTGCTTGATATACTTGTCTATCTGCGACATCGGTGTTGTGCATTTGATTGGCATATAAAGAGTTATTTTTACTGAATTTTGTGCGAGCGCAATTTTCTTTTGCGAGTTGATAAATTCCTTAACTGCGGAAAATATCGTTGTTCTCGCACAAATTCTCGTGTTCAAACAGTTATTTTCAATTCGCAGACGGCTTCGATAGGTTCGACTGCTATCACCGAAAAGTCTCCAATGATTTCGCCTGACATATCTGTGAGCCTTATCTGCTCTGCGGTGAACGGCTCACGCTGTTGCTCTATCAGTATCTGATATTGCGCAATCGTGAAACTGCCGCCGCGTGACCGTCCAAGTTGATTGTACTGATTGGCTATATATTGACAAGGAATAGCGGACGCATAACTTTCGTCATACGATTTGACAGGGTAGCCCGTGACAGGGTCTATGTCTCCTGCCGATTTTATCTTCGCTTCAATATAGCCGTTCTGTATAATCATAGTCTTGAACCTTTGTAGCCATAGCGTATTTTGGGTGCATTGTCCTCCTCTAATTCCTCATATATCTCGCTCGCGCGATTACGCATTTGCAGGCGTTGTTCGTCCGTGAACGAGTATGATTGTCCGCCCTGTGTTACTTGCGGAGCGAACGAGAGCCACATCAGCAGGTCGGCATAAGCAAGGTTATATTCCCTGCTCTGTATCACTGCTATTGTAGCCGCCATATCGAGGTCAACCCCACGCCGCTCTGCTACCTCTTGCAGGGTGCGGAGCGGAATAGGATAGGAGTTGATACCTTTAAGTGCTTCAAGCGTGGTCATAGGTCAGTGCTTTTAGGTGTTCGCAGCCTGTGTTACCTCTATTTCGACAGTATTCACACCGTCCGTAATGGTTACGGTCGCAGTCCTTTCAGGTGCGCTCGCTGCGCTATTAGCAGCACAGGTGATTGTCAGAACACCGTTCTTGAGCGATACAGTTACGAAATCTTCATCTGCACTTGCTGTCAGATTGCTTTCCTCACCAATGTAACCCACCTCAACGGTCTTCGTATCTTTCGTTTTGGCGAATGAGAGTTCAGCATCGTCATCGTCGATAGTCAAGGCATTACCTTTCTCATCGTTTGCAATAAGCAGATAAATACTGTCTGCACCGTCCAGCACAGGAATAACCAATGCTTGACCTGCGGTGTACTCTTCAAGCGGGTCGTTGTTGGAATACTTACTGATGAGCAACCAAGAGCCGCTCTTCTGATAGGAAACATCAGGGACAGGGTTGGTCTCTTCTGCAAGAGTTCCATAGACAAGACGACCAATCTTTTCGGTAGGAATAGTAACGATATTGGCTTCTTCCCACGGACGGACGGATGTCTCTGAACCATCGTGGTTCTGTACCTTGAATGTACTGTCAACGACACGGAACTCTGCTCCGTACTCGTCTGCAAGAGCATCGAGGAACAATTTCTGTCCCGGAACAGGCAGAATGGTGTTATCGGTGAAGATACGCCCTTGATAGGAAGCGGCAAGTTCCTTACCTTGTTTCGATTTGCGGAACAGGCTGAAATACTTTTTGCTCATCATTACGATAGCAATAGTGTTTCCGTCTGCTTGCGCTTGGTCGAACAGTTGCTGCAAGTCCTCCTGCGGTGTTGCCAAGTCCTTGTATTGCCACGGAGCGATACGAGCCTTGAATTGGTTGGCTTCTTTGTAGAAATCTACACGAACGCCGGTACCGTCATTGTAGGTATCTTCCACCAACATAGAGCCGGTAGAAAGAGCCTGCTCGAACATCATCTCTATACGAGCGTCTGCACCGTCAACAACACGAGGTACATCGTTCAGCACTTTGGCAGCGATAGTTGCTTCGTCTGTGCCACGAGCCTTTGCTACATTGAGGTCGGAGATGTCTTTCTCACCCTTGCGGAATTTGAGAGCAATCTTCGACAGTTTACCACTTGCGGTTGCGAGCGAACCGCGTTTCTTCAACGGAATAGAAGCGTCCATTGCCACTACATCGGCAGCGACAATAACGTTGTTCAATTCGGTTGCACCCCAAGACAGGTCGGCAGAGTACTCCTCTGTAAGCATAGTCTTGTAGAGCAACTCCTGTTTCTTCTTCTCTCCGTTGTACTTTTCGGTGATTTTACCAATCACTTTCCCGAAGTACTTTTCTACAAATTCGGGAAATAATGTTACTTGCTTTGCCATAGTTTCTCTAAATTTGATTGGTTAAACACTTACGCATACAGGAACTGAATGTTCGATAATGCGGACTTCATTGCGTCTGTGACGGTGTAAGGGCAAGCGGCTGCATTAACCTGTCCCATAGTGACGATTGCAGCACGTGCATCCTTAACGCTGATTGTGGCTTTTAACACGCCCACATACGAATAGCCGCTCGGCAAGGAGTCGTAAGAACTACCATCAACAGGCATAGGCTTGTACACGCCGTTTTTGGCGATGATGATATGACCTGCTTTCAGTACGTTCACGCCGCTTGCAACATCCGAAACGTCCAGCGTGCGACCACCGGGAATGTCAGCGAGAGCCTTGACGATTACAATGCTGTCAAGTCCGCTTTGGATTTCGTGAGTGTCACGATTTAATGTTGAAGTTGCCATTGTTTTTAGCGTTTGTTTGGTTAAACAATTAGATATTCATTTTCTCTATCACGGCAGCTGTTTCAGAGTCGGACGCTTCTTTTGCATTCGGCTTTGTGTTTTTGCCGGACGGAGAACCGAAAACAGCCCCTCTCGCTTGCAGGTCATTGCCGATAGCGATTACTTCTGTCTCCACTTCATCAATCAGCGTCTTGAACTCGTCATCGGAGAGCGAGTCCACAGGCGTGCGGTCGTAGGCTTTGCGTAAGTTTTCGGGCAATTTCTCTGTGATAGCAGACAGTTTCTGTTTGCGGCTGTTCGAGGTGCGCTCTGTCTCAAGTTTATTCAATCTTTCGGTCAACGCTTTATTTGCGTCTATGAGAGATTGTGCCCAAGCAGGCGTGTCCTCGTCTTTGGGTTGCTTCTTCTGTTCATCAGGCTCGCCCCCCTCTTTTGCCTTGCCGTCTTTCAGATTGTATTTCTGCTCGTAGTTACGAACAGCAGTCTGTTGGGCTTCGGTAGCACGGCTGTCACCGTAACTATCGAGAACTTGTTGGAATGTCACCCCCTCGACAGCGGTTGCGACATCTTCCGACTTGGTAACAGTCTTCGCCAACTTATCGGCTATCCTGTTCAAAATTGCTTCGCTGACCCCCTCAAATTTGGCTTTCAGCGCATCTAAAATCTGTTTTTTCATATTCCAATTTTATTTGAAGTGAAATAATTTCGGCGACAAAGATAATATAAAATTTTTATGTTTACAATAAAAACACCAAAATTTATTTGAAAAATCTGCATTTTTTCACGAAAAAAGGTAATTTTATTTAGAAAAACAAAATAATTCCGAAAAATTTTTCATTTTTTTTTCAAAAAAATTTGGTATTCCAAAATTTTTTCGTAATTTTGCAGCGAAATTAAAAACGAAATAAAATCAAAAATTAAAAAAACGATATGACAACACTTAACTACACAACAAGAGAAATCAACCTTGACTTCCGTATCAAGGTATATGGACGCACTGATGACGGAAGGCGTATTAACACCCTTATGGGAGTTTCGGGAATAATCGACCTCATCGGTGTTGAATTACTTAACAAGTTTTTGGAGCGTGCTTATCGCCTTGTATCTGATAAGACCGTTTGTAAATTGCGCAGAGGTTTAGTAGTAACTTTTTATAACAAATAATCGTATGCCAGCATTAGCAATCATTGAGGGAGCGTATTATATGGGCTTTGAGCCAAGCAGTGAGACCCTCACTCAACAGGAGTTATTAGCAGAAGCACAATACTACTGCATTACTCACCTTTTAGACTAACAATCAACTCAAACATAAACTCATAAACATTTTATTTCTATGGCAACAAAGATTTCAGCGGAACTCCGCAAAGCATTAGACAAGGTTGCGACAAACAATGGTGTTTGTCCGACCGAGCGTGAAAAAGTCAACACAATGTTGTTTGACGAACTTGTACCTATGTCGGGTAAGTGCGACACCGAAGCAGGTGAGATAATCAGAGCCGTAAATCGCATTGGCTATCGTTTTTTCAATGACGGTGATATTGCAGGACACGGCTATGGTCGTGAAACGGTCAACCCTGCTGTGCGCTATCTCGCTTTCAGGCTTAATGACCAAAACTGTAATGAGGTTTTTCACCGCTTCTCGTTATTGTTAGAGGGTGATTATATCTCCGATGATGAGTACAGAGACCTGATTGCAGAATTGGAGTCGTGCGCCATACTTTACATCGCCCTCAATAAAAGTTACGAAACGCATAACACTCGTGATTTTTGGGACTTTCGCGATGCTGAATTAGACGTGGACAATGACCCATACGAGGAAGATGAATGGGACGAAGACTATGATGAAGAATAATCTTGAAAAATCAACTTTAATGTATCACTTTATAAATTTTACTACAATGGAAGCAACAATGCAACAAGGACTTAATGAAGTCGTAATGAACAAAGTTCAAAGAATGATTGACGGCAAGGCTGTCGGAGTACAAGCAACAATGGAACGCCTGTTGAGCGAGGGCAAGATAGCCCAAGACTACATCGCTCCTCTTGGTGTGAACTTGAAAAACAGAGGTGAACGCCCTGTAATCACGTTCGCAGGAGAAGACGGCTTGATGATGTCAATGCCTGACGGTCAGTTTTCGTTACACACCAACGCCGTTGGTCAGTTGGCAGACCGTATGGGTGTTCCCTCTCGCTATCTTAAGACGCTCGCAGCAGGTGAGCCGTGGCAAATGATGTTGGCTGCTGAAATACTCAACCAACACTCTGACTACACACAACGCAGCCGTGTTCTCGTTCGCGCCGTGGGCAGACAAGTGCGTGGCGTTTTGTCGGACTCCTACCGCCGTCTTAATTCGGTACAGATACTCACCGCTTTTGTTGAGGAAGCCGCAGGACAAAGTGCAGTTATTTCGGACGCTTATATGACCGATACCAAGGTGTGGGCTGAAACGATACTGCCTACACCTATCAGCATTCCGACCAAGAATAACGGTGAGGTGATAATCTTTGCCGGAGCGCGTTTCTCCACATCAGACTATGGAGACGGTGCTGTTGATATGCGTACGTTCCTGCTCAACGGTGCTTGCTTGAACGGTATGGTGCGCGAAAGCGTAATGAAGCAAGTACACCTTGGTAGTAAGTTGCCTGACAGCCTTGCATTGTCAGAGCGCACCTACAAACTTGACACCGAGACAACGGTATCAGCCGTTCGTGACCTGACGCGCGGTTTGTACAGCCGTGACAACATAATGCAGAAAGCGTTGGAGATACAGGGTGCAAGCGAAATAGAGGTTGATTTCGACCGTGAGTTGAAGAAACTGCAACAGGGTGGTGCAATACTGAAAGCAGAGCAACAGGCTGTTGAGAAACTGCTGATGAATAACAATCCCGATGACGGAGTTGTCGGAGGTGCTACCCTATGGAAACTGACACAAGCCATTACCGCTCACGCTCGCGAGGTCAGCCCCGAAAGAGCAAGAGAATTACACGAGATTTCGGGCAATCTGATGAACCGTGTTAAACTGACTGCCTAAATATCAATCGTTGCTCTCGTGCCAAGAAAAACGGTGCGAGAGCAACTCTAATTTTATAGACTATGACAAATGCAGAATTAGAAGCCTGTGCTGCTATCAAGAGAATAGCAGAGGAGTTGCACAAACTCAATGAAAACATTGAGAACTTAACAAAGATGATTGGCAATATACCAATCTACCGTAATAACCACTAAAAACATTCAGACCTATGAAGACTATCGATGAACTATTTAACGACATCAAACAACAATGCCCTGACGCTATGTTGTTATTCCGTTGTGGGGACTTTTATGAAGCCTACAATGACGATGCTGACCAAGCGAGCAAGATTTTAGGTGTTACGCTAACTCAACGACCGGACGGTAAACACATTTGCGGCTTTCCGTTTCACGCCCTCGATACCTATTTGCCCAAGTTAGTGCGTGCAGGAAAGCGCGTTGCTATCTGTGACCAATTGGAAGACCCGAAACTGACAGACAGATTTGTCAAGCGTGGCGTGACAGAGTTAGTGTAAGTTGGATATTCAACGCAAAGAACAGGAATTACGAAATCTCTTAAACATAGCAGCATAATGAAAAACAGATTTACCAAAAGAGCAGACCAACTGCGAACAGAAGCCCTTAAGGCACTCGGCAGTATCTTTGGTGGGTGTTGTGAGGTGAGCGAGTACCACTCTTGCTACGGCTTCCATATTGATGATGAGTACTGCATATATGACGAACTGATATGGCTGAACGGTATGTGGGAGCTTGTAGAACACGGAACGGGCAATCTATATTCTGTGTATAATGAACCCTTGCAAAACTTATGCTCGATAATAGACCATATTCTTGAAAAGTATAATCAGCATTAAAACAATGGAGGAACTGATATGAACGAAGAGTATATCACACTACCAAGCGGCTTGGAATATCGCCGTGAGTTTGAGCGTACAGACGGTGCAGTAATAATGCGCAACGCTAAAACACTGAAACGCTACTGCCAACTGCGAGAAGAACAGAGTAACACCGACTGCTACAAATACGACTGCTTCTATGCTTTCAGCAACGAACAGTTTGAGGACGGCAAGAAGCGTATTCGCCCATTGAAAGAGGGTGAAAAATTAGTCAGCGTTGGTGCCGGACTATACGGCACACGTGACGGAGTTGGTAAGTATCTCACGGCTCTCAATATCGACAAGCAGATTAAAAAAGAATGCGACCCGCAAGAGGTGTATTTCTATGAGTACAATAATCACGAGTGTTTCATCGGGTGGGACGGTGACGAACCAGCCTACGAAATCGTGAAACGAATATGGGGCAATAAACAAGCCTCTAACATCGTCAGAATTTACTAACATCAAAAGCAAAACAAAAGCAAATCAATACAAATTCAATACCGACGCGCGCGTAGGAAAGGATAGTATAGGATTAGGAAAGGATAAGGAATAGGAAAGGAATAGGAGAGAAATAAAAAAAAGAACTAACGTTCTTAAAAAAAAACGCCCTTATTTCAGTCGGTATTGAATTTCGCCCACTAATAAAAAAAAATAGAGATATGGCACAGAAAAAGACAAACAGGCATAGGCACTACTGCCTATTCGGCTACACGGCAGAAGGCTACCCACAGTACATCGGCATTGAGGAAAACAAGGCTGCCGCCAAGGAACGTGCAGCGCAACTCATCAGCGAGGGACAGGCGGCAATTTACAAGATGGTGCGCCTGCCGGATGCTCAAGCCCTCGAAGTGTGGTGCGATAACCAAGGTTGGAAAGTCAGCATTGACTACAACCGAGACGGTGAGGTGATAGCCTAACTTGAACGCTATTCAGAGCGCGGTGTGGACTTCATCTTGACCGTTCAGCCGTTTACGGCAGAAGAGTATAGGCAAGCGGTCAATGCTATTGACCCTAACGAAGAGGTGATGATATGGTGGCGCGGAGACGCTTCATACCGAGCCGCAATGGGTGATTTAGCCACAGCGTGGAACGACATCAACGACCTCAAACAAACACTTATAAAACAACTTAAAACATTAAATGTATGACACTAAAACATTTTAGAACAAATGGAACAAGTGTTCCAAAATGGAACAAATGGAACAAATGGAACTGATAATGTAAGTGTAAATGTAAGTGTAAGTGTAAGTGATAGTGATAGTGATAGTGTGTATTGTATTAGGCTATCGCCATACAATACGATATATAAAAAAAAGAATACTATCGTATTCTAAAAAAAACGCCACACTATCATTTCTGGGTATAGGCGTTATTCGCCCCACATACGCGCATAGGGCAGGTGGCGAGGGTAACGCGCGCGCGAACCCGCCAACGCCGCCAAAACAACCGCAAACACCAAAAATATGGCAAATATATATTTTCTTCAATGTTTCAACCGTGGGGGTATTTCTGTCACAGGAGTATTCTCCAAACGAAAAGAGCAGCCAAAGAGTGAGCCGACCAAAGACGAATGGAACGTATTAGTAAGAATGGCTAAATTTACCGCCATATTTCGCGTCTGTTGCGTTTGTTACATCGGTTTGATACTTTTTTACCTTAGAGGTAAAACGCGCAACAGACGCGAAATATTTTTGTTTATGTCATTTTATTTTCGTACTTTTGCACCGTTTTTTAAGATTGAGCCTTGAAAGATGTGCTTGTGTTAGGCGCAGAAATAGCCCAAATTTCGCACAATAAAGTACGATTGAGTATTTCCCTTGATTTTGTAATTAAAACCCCACAAAACCCAAATTTCAACAAAATAAACGATATGGAAACGATATTTGACTACAACCCAACGCCCGAAGAATTAAAGTATTTACGTATTCGTTCAAAGGAAGAATACTTTGCCGAATTACAGATTGTGGAACAATGCGACAAAAAGGCAGGCGCAGATAGTCATTCTAGAGACGCTACTTTGGTAGAGTTATTCTTATATCGTGGCGATAAACGAAATGCAGAAAAATACTTAAGTCGGTTCGCTCCAAAGGATAGTGTAGAACGAACAGACTTCTTTCGACATTGTAATAACGATATTGCTATCTAAAAGCCGAGGTAAATCCTAAAACTATCTTTGTTCATTGGATATCTTCTGTCATGCGTTCCTAATGCCAGACGCAACAAATCGTTTTTAATTGTATCAATACTCAACCCAATGTTACGAGCAAGATACTGCGCTAAATCTTCGTATATCTCCTCATAATATGAGGTTTGTATCCTATCTTTGAAATAGCGATATAGGTTTTGAGGTTTCACGCCATAGTATTCAAGTATAGAATTGAGGTTTGCAACACTTGTATTATACCCATAACCGTTTGCTATAATCTCGGCTTGATTTCGCACTTTTCCTCCAAGAGCCGTAACTAATTGTCCGTAAGATCGCCTTGCGCAGAATTGATTTATTGTTTCCATAGCATTTCGTGTTTCTTTAGTTGCTATATTGGCTCTGCTCCAACCCTTTGCTCCTGCGTGGCGTATTTCGTGCCATAAACTCTCTAATGCATACTCTTCATTAAACTCCAACTTACGCCCCTCTTTAATAGCCTGTATGGCTTTTTTAAGGTCTTGTAATGGTGCAAACATGCGACCATCCGACATAGGAAACTGCTTATCAACAATAGCAATAGTACTTGGCTTGGGGAGATAAACTCCTGAAGCCTTTTCACAGGTACGAAATTCGCCCATAAAATAATCAGCACTTGCAGCGCGAGTTATTTTTACTTCGCCAAGTCCATACTTAAACAGGGCAGGGTTTTTACCTGCAAAGTCCATAATCAACTCCTTAACATCTTTATCGCGAATGTAGGTAGGGTCTATGAGTTTATGTAGGCTCTCTATCACATCGCCCACAACACTTGGACTTTTCTTAACGGAGTAATACCCGACATTATCAATAAAGTCTTTCGGAACATAGTGGGCATTGTCAAGAATGAAGTATGGTAATGATTGAGCGTATTTTACTCGCTCGGTATTCATCTCCACCCAATCCTTGAACACCTGTGGCACATCGTTCACTCTGTTCACGCTTTCCTCTGACGGTTCTTCGCCGCGCAATA
>CAKZZM010000072.1 GCA_937885465.1 uncultured Bacteroidales bacterium | reverse complement strand
CAACTTTCTGTAGGGTTTAGACACATAGGTAGTCAACCAAAATCAGGAAACTACAAATTGTTGGTAATTATGGGTAATTTTTGACCCCCAAAAAGTTTTTGGCTACTGACGAAAATTGGTGTTTTTGGTGAATTTCGTCAGTACATGGTGCAAAGGTAGTGATTTTTTTTGAGATATACAAGTGTTTTGTGATTTTATTGCGGATTTCAGGAGCGTGAGCGGGGACGCTCACGCATCGGGACGTTCTGCAATTTTACGCGAGTTTTTCGTACTTTTTTTGAGATTGACAACGCGGAGACAAAGCCATCATGAATCAGCATACGAGATTTTGAAAGAAAGGACGAATTAATATCCATTTATAACTTTCTAACATAAATAATTGTTGAAAAATCATAAAAATTATACATTTTTCTTGCATAAATATCATTTTTTTTGTATTTTTGCGCGTTTTTGTTTTAGTACTATGTAAACCATACAAAGATGAGCTTTCCCAAGATACGAAATTATCGCTTTTTTCTGCTAATCACCTTGGCCTTTTTTGCGTGTGTCCCTGCGTATGCAACTTTTACGCTGAAACACGTAGTGGGTCGGGCGGAGGCTACTGCCGAGACACCCGCAGGTACGCTGAAAGAGGGGCAGCAGGTTGTCCATACCGACTCTATCGTGGTGTATGCCAATCCGGGTGCAGAGATACGATTATCCCGTCCTGATTGGAAGGCATTTCCTACCTATTTAAGGTGGTACAACTACGCAACGGATAGTGCAGCAACGAATATCGTACATGCTCCCGGTCCTGCCTCTCGTCCCCAAGATACCATTGCCGTAAGTGACAAGCATGCGCGAGGATGGGTTGTGACACCAAGTTATTATCGCGAAGATGGTTTTGAGGTCATATATACTATGCAAACCGGAGTCTATCGCATAGCCTTAGACCAGTCTGCATACACATACGCTTATACCAATCCGAAAATTGCATACAAAAGTACACCTGCTCTTAATGATACGACTTGTATCGAGCCGATACTCTCCAAACGCCTGATTTATGTAATGCGCCCCGCTTCGGAAATGGCGGCACGGATGGACACTTGCACAGGGGACAAATGGTTGGAAACGCATGAGATGATGGCTCCTACTGACCGCCAACTCTATATCGGACCGGATTATGTGATTACCAATTATCACTACAATGCAAGCAGTCCGGTGCAGATGAACGTGGATGCAAACTGGCAATGGTCGGTAGATGGCGGCGCTCCCACTCAACCTACTTTCACCACATTTCAGTATGTCGGTGTATATTCTACTACTCCCGGTATGGTTACTTATACATTGCAATATACAGACGGCGGAACGACCTATAACGTGGCAAAGTTTCATGTCACCTATATGGATGTGAATGCGGTGGGACCTCTTGCTGACTTGCCTGCACCGACCAACCGAATGGATTTGATTTACGAGCAGACCTTCAATTTCAATCGCCCCGGTAGATCGGATACCCTTATCTATTACACGGCAAAACATCTTCCGGTAGGAGAATCATCCTACGGCTGTTATTATCCCGATATAGCCTTTATCGGAAGTTCCGATGGGATAAAACGTCCTAAATCGGACAGAACAGACCTTACTTCCGGCGAGTATGGATTTTGCAACTTGCAGGATATGGCAGGAGAGAACAGACTCTTTAACCATGTGGATGGTAGCACCAATGCAGCTGCTAATGCGGCGGAAGGCTATTTTCTCTATGTGGACGGCTCGGACAGGCAAGGAGAGGTTTTTAGTTTGGAGGTGGATGCCGACCTCTGCCCGGGTTCTACTATGTATTTCTCGGCATGGCTGATAGATGGCTCCAGTTGGAACAAAGCCGCTCCGAATATGGACTTTGTAGTAATTGGCGAAGACGCAGACGGCACGGAGCATATCTTGACGACCTTTACTACCGGTGAGTTTGGCTGCAATGGTGTTAAGACTGCAACTAACCCGCTGAGTGGTAGTAATAGAATGGCAGCTGCTACATGGTATCAAATCATGTTCCCTATTAGGTTTAAAGCGGCTGATATATACCCGCGCTACGAACTGAAAATTTTGAACAAAGGCTCCTCTGTGGACGGTAACGACTTTGCGATAGACGACATTCGTATCTATGTGCAGAAGCCGCCCGTTATGCCTATTCAGGCTTCCACCTCCGGCTGCGTGGACAAACAGATAGATACTATCCGCGCCTACTTCCGCATTGACTATCAGGCGATGGAATATGAAGATAATGGTAGTGGCACATTACCGCTTTATTTCCAGTGGCGCGATGCAGATAATAATATCCTGCACACCAATTACTACAACAAGGACAGCGCGGACAATGTGTCGAACACGTTTGGTTGCCTGTCGGTGAAGTTGAACGAGTCGGATATTACAGCCGCCGACACATGCCGCTCGTTGCTCTCCTTTGATTCCCAATTCAAAGAGACCCACACAACGGCGTGGCGGTATATCAAAGAGACAATCGACAACACCACCGAGCGATATGTGTTGTATGTTGCCCTGCCCATTGAGGTGCGTCCCAACCATACATATACGGGCTATGTGACTCTGCAATCGGGTTCGTTAGGCAAGCGCGAGAACCAATGCGGCAACTACGCCGACCTGCTCGTTGCAGGCGGCACGCGTATCACCATCAACGATGAGGTTACCTTCGGCGAGATCGTCGGCATCTGCGGACACCGCTCCTATACCCTCAATATCGTACTGACACAGATTGTGCAAGATGTGAGCAGCGGCGAACTCGTCTTGGACACTACCCATTGCAAAGCCGACTGGTTAGTGGGAGACTCCGCCTACGTCAATGCCCATCCTGAGGTCTATCTGCATACCTTCAGCGAGATACACGATATATTAGGTTTCTATAATCAGGGTGTATCATCTGCGGATGTTTACGATGTTGTCAATTACCTGTTGCATCAAGGGTTGCTGACATTAGACACGTCCGGCATCAGCATGACAGCCGAACAGTCGCTCAGTTACACAGCCTTCCCTCACGGCGAGGTGGACGGCGTAACGGTATGCGCCGTGCCGCGTTTCCTGCAGCTCCAACCTAATGTGCCGGCAGCGAATATGATGGTTGTGGGCGATGAAGAGGAAGAAGATGACGACCTGCCGCAAACCGTCAAAGACAGACCACGTGTGGTACGCATATCCAACAGGCAAAAAAGCACAGGTTCGTTCGATATACAACTTTACCTCAAAGGCAGTGAAGAAAACACCTATACGATTGATAGTGTCTATCTGCTGTCATCCACCAATCCTGCATGGGCAAATCGGCACATGCAACTGACACCGGATCACATAACAATGGAGAATCCCGATACTCTCACCTTTACCGGAGATGTCCTCCAAGACTTGGAAGCCGGTTATGACTACACATTCCATATCGCCTTCGAAGGAGAAAATGATGAGAACAACTGCGACCGCGGTTACACCTATTTCACCCTCCGTATCATTCCCGACACAGTAATATGGCACGGCGGGACATGGAACACCGATGCCGCATGGGATTATTTCGTTCCGATGGCAGAAACTGATGTCATTCTGCTGCCGAATACCGATTATAATGTCTCTTTTGCTGCCGATCCGGCTGAGTCGTACGACTTCAACTATACCCATCGGCAATGCCGGAATATCTACATCCCTGCGGGGACATCTATGGCAAATCAAAGTAACCTGACGATTAACGGGACAGCTTACGTGGATATTGATGTTTCTGATGCAGAAGCGTGGGCGCTGACGGCTATCCCGTTGCAAGGCATCGTCTCCGGCGATATCTTCGCTTCCCAAGCCGAAAGCGATGAGCCGTTCTCGGTGGCAAACATACGGCAGGAAACAGGCACCGATGCCCACGACCGCTATACCTACGAGGTCTATCAGCGGCCTTATATTGGCGGTGAATGGATTGTACCAACCAACGACCTCGACCGCCCCATCAACCCGGGTGAGGCATTGCTGGTAGGTATCGACTGCGCCGAAGGAGCCGCCGACCCCGTCATACGCTTCCCTAAGCCCGATAATAGTTATCGCTACTATAGTAGCTCGACCGCCCAATGGCTTGGTGATGAAGCAGTAACGATTACGCGCCCTGCAAACTACGGCAAACCCGCCTACGATGCTGACCATACCTCCGTGACTATGCGAGAAACATCTTCCGGCATCTATATGCTCGGCAATCCCACCTTCGGTTATATTGATCTAACTGCATTGGTAGGGGCGCACACCGACATTCTGACCGGTGAGTATGCTGCATCCCCTACAGCCGATATGGTTGATGCTTCCGGTGCCGACCCGCATATCTTGCTGCCGCCGTACAGAGGTGTTCTACTGAAAGCCAAGAGCAACGTGTCGGGCGACCAAACGATAACCATTTCTACTGTTTCCGCCCCTGCTGCAGATAGCCCTGCTCGCCGCCGCATAGCCATCCGTCCGTCCAAAAACATTGAGTTACCCGCAGGCAGCGTCGCTACAGGTGCCAAGAACTCAAGCACGCCGCAAATAAGCGAGACGGATTATACCATAGAATCTTTCTTCTCTGATTATACCGGTACTACCTTGTCAACCCTTATCATCGACCGCACATTGGTGAAAAACGGCTATTTCAATACGCTCTGTCTGCCTTTCGATTTGGCCACATTGACCGGCACAGACTTGGAAGGCGGCGAACTATTCTCCTTCACCGGTGCAACCAAAAACGGCAATACGTTAGATATAGAGATAACTACCGCTACATCTATTGTAGCAGGCAAGCCCTACCTGATCCGTTGGGCTTCGGGTGAGAATATCACCCGACTGACTTTCCATGACGTGGAGATAGAGGATGCTATGGGCGAAGCGGTAGGCATAGGAACACAATTCGTAGGGTTTGTACCCAGAACGCATATTGACGATGATGCCAACCACAGCAGCCTCTTCCTCGGGCAGAACAACACGCTCTACTGGCCGTCAATAGGCGATACAGGTTATATGAAAGGCTTCCGAGCATATTTCTCAATCCCTACCGCAGGTGCCGGACTCGTTGCCCCTCGCGGTACGCCTGCCCGCCTCGTCATTCGTGCAAACACCCCGACAGGCAATGGGGAAGTACAAAGGGACAATGTACCATGTACAAAGGTGCTGAAAAATGGTTGCCTCTATATCCTGCGGGGACAACATATCTATAATGCACAGGGAGAGATGATTAAGTAAGGAAGAGATGAAAAAGAGAAGAACCTATATATACCCGAAAACAGAGATAGTTATCCTGTCAGTACCTCTAATGCAGGAGGGAATGATGATTGCCGGTAGCGGTCTCCAAGAATGTGCCATGGCTCCCGAGTTCAGGATTTCTGCCTTATGATACGTGGGACTAAGTACCGCTTGCGCTATGTACGAGGTACCGCTTGCGCAAAGGGACCGCCGAATGATATTCGGCGTAATTGACAACGCTACCATTGAACGCTCGGAGACGTCCTCCACTAATAGTGAAGCACCTCTGTGCTTCATACGAGGCACAGGAGAGCCTCGCTGTTAGAGAGACGCTAAAGAATAGCGTCTCTACCGATGAACGCTCGGGAGACGTTGCCAACTATTGAGAGACACCCTCCCGGGATGTCTCTACAAATTTTATTTGGTTCTTTTCCAAGTCTGGCTTCTGCCGAGGATGCCTGCCTTATCAATTGACCCGCGCAGCACTAAATTACCTTTTTTTAGGTATATCTTACCGTAATAGAATTTGCCGCTTTCAGGGTCTAACACCCGCCCCCCGACTAACTCTCCATTTTTCTCCTTAAAGCCCCTAATAATAACTAAGCCCTCAAGAGGTTTGTCTTTGTCACTTCCTGTACACTCAATACAGGTCAGGCCTTTCCCCACCAACATCTTTGATATCTTGCCGAAATAAAGACCATCGGTTGACTTAAAAATGCGAACAATAGAGAACGACTCCCCCGTCTTATCATCCACTGTCGCCCAATCTCCGACAATATCAGCCACTTGCGCATGAACGCAAAATGGTAATAACACAAGAATTGTAAATATTATATTCTTCATAAAAGTTGAAAGTTGAAAGTTTGAACGTTCGGAGACGTTCTCCACTATTTTATCGCGGACGAGCCGTCCGCGTC
>CAKZZM010000071.1 GCA_937885465.1 uncultured Bacteroidales bacterium | reverse complement strand
AGCGAGATAGACCTTTCGGAGATTTCCATTGATGCCACATTCAACTTCTCCGTGATGTCGCTTGTAGAGAAGATAGCCATCGGCAGCGCAACACACAGTGACGTAGCCATCGGCAGTTACACGCCACTTTCAACGGTGCAGCTTGGCAACCTGCCATTCTTGCGTGAGTTGGATTTGCGTAACACCACTGCATCGAGTGTTGACGCAAGCGGTTGTCCTCGTATTGAGAGCATCTTGGCGACTGGCAGCGTACTGACCAGTTGCACCCTTGCCGAGACATCGCCTATCAGCACGTTGTCATTGCCGGACACGATTACCGAATTGCAGTTCATCAACATACCAAACCTGTCCTATCCCGGTGGCATGACCATTGCCGGCATGGATAACGTGACGCGTCTCATGGTGAGCGGAAGCCCGAAGATAGATGCCATGACCCTTATCAACGGCATCTTGCTGTCGAGCAACCTGCAAGCCATCGGTTTGCGTGACGTGAACATCACGGCAAGCGTGAGCATCCTGCGCAGTCTGATGGCGACGCACGCCTTTGGCCTTGACGCTAACGGCAACGACATTTCATCCGACAAAGGCAGTGACGGTAAAGGTGTGAGGTGTTCGGGCTTGACAGGTCGCTGGGTACTCCGCGAACTCATTGAGGACAGCGAGTACCAGACCCTTGCAGCCTACTTCCCTGCTCTTGAACTCTACAACTCGCAGTACACGGTGATAGAGTTTGACGATACATTAGAGTTTGACGGCAATATCCGTAACCTCGACAACAACACCATTGACGGCGAGGGCAACGGCTATGAGCCAAGCGGACACATCACCAAGTTGCAGAGTCAGATGCATGTCTATAAAGGCACGTTCAACGAGAACAGTAACAAGATGCAGTTGGAGCAGGTGAGCGACAGCGACCTGTACCACCTTGCCAACGGTCTTGACTGTGACATCACCGACACCAACGGCGCAGGTTACGACCTGTTCTTGGGTGTTCCTCACTATTGGTACAAAGGTATCAATGACTATGTGAACAACAAGAAGTACACCGCTTTCTCTACAGAGCTGACCGAGCCACGTTCAACGGCACGCAACATCAACCGTGACACGCTTGGCAATCTCCTGTTGAGAGGCTTGTCGAGTGTCTATGTCGAGAATTTCAACGTCGGTGACGCGTTCGATGCTGACAATCTGACAGCCAGCAGTGCCAACAACGTCTATAGCATGGACGTAGAGAACATGAAACAAGTGCGCTGGCCTGGTATCAACAGCAACATGATTGGCGGTCTGTTCCTTGACAAGGACGGAAAGGTTCTGAGTGCCGTCACCACCTACATCACACATGCACTGAGTGACTTCGTGCAGGGTGAGTACGTGTTCGTTTCAGTACCAGCCAATGCAGTTACGTTTGTCTTCACTACCCCTAACGGCTACGATGATGTGGAGTGTATTGCCGTTGACAGCGACGCGATAGAAGCCATTGAACCCGACTGGGTGGAACATGACTTCACGCTGATAGGCTGTTACAAGGCGAGCGTTGACAACCTCATGCGCTTGCGCTCCATCAGCGGTGTTGCTCCAAAACGAGGCACAGGCACATCTACCACCTCCAGTTACTGGAGTTATGATGCCAACGGCGACTTGACGGTAGGACTGCCACAGGCAGGAACGAGCATGAACTTCACCTGTAAGGACTTCCAAAACCTTGCGAAGTGTCGTGGTGCCGGTTATCAAGTTGTGGATTACGAGATGCACAAGGACATGGCACAGTTATGGATGGCTATCCACGGACGCAGAAACTCGCAGGGCGTGAACGGTACAGGCGTTGGCGTAGGTACGAATACAGGTGGAACCGACAGCACCAGCGAGCCGTCACCATTCAGAGAGACCGCGAGCGGCAGACCTCGCACGCTGGGACTTGAAGACTGGTGGGGCAACGTATCAGAATGGATGGACAACGTGGCATTGAACATTCCAAGTTACGATGCTTTCTACAAGAACAGGAGCGTTGCGCCTACTGGCAGTCCTGTCAACGCAGTTTGGCATATCAAGATGCCCGACGGCAGCGAGCGCACCGTGCAGGGTATCACCAACAGCGGCGACAACCAAGAAATTGCCCGAATGAAACACGGACGTTTCTGCGATGTGATACCGAGCAAATGCGTTACCAACAGCAGCATGAACACATACTATTGTGATGCTCAATGGTACAGTGCTTCGGGTGGGCGTTGTGTGCTTCGCTCCGGCAACAACACGAACGCGAACAACGGCTTCGTGAACTGCAACGCGAATAACGATGCTTCGAACTCGAACACCAACAACGGCTCTCGGCTTACCAGCAAGATACATCTGTCTTTAACTACGTTGAACCTGCTTGCGCTCGGCAATTCAAACACGTTTGATTGCTCTCGCTTACTCGCAGGTTTCGGAGGCAGACTGTTTAATATCGTTCCTATACACCAGTGTCGAGTACACTGACCGCAAGAGCGAAGGGTTTGAGCCTCGGCAACCCTACATGATGTAGAAAGCCGAAACATAACTAAGTGTCCTGAAGGCATGGGCAACGAAATGACATTCCCTCTTGGTAATCTAATTCCCGAGATTATCAGTGAGGAGAACATGGGTGAAAGTTTCGACTACGTTATCAGTCACCTTGAACACCCAAGACAAAGGGAAATGTACAGACCTAAACGTCTGACGATAATAGAGAGCCTACGCAGAGAAATCGGTGCAGGTTCTTTTCGTATTGTGCGTAGCGACGTTCGCGACCTGCATGTGACAGAGGGCTATAAGGAGCGTGACGTGCAAGCCCCTACGGTGGTGAAGCGTGTAGGCATCCATGCCATCATGGTAGTGATAGAGAAGTACACATACCCTACGCTCATCAAGAACACGGCAGCGAGTATCAAGGGACGCGGTATGCACTGGCTACACCATGTCGTAGAGGAAGACCTCACCAACGCTCCCGAACAAACGCAATACTACTATCAGAACGACATACACCATTATTATGACAGCATCGACCAAGTGCGGATGATGCAGATAATAAGGAAGTATGTTTCAGACCCTATACTGCTACCTATCCTCGACAGCTTTGTTACGTTGATGCCTCACGGACTTTCAAAAGGTCTGCGCAGTTCACAGTGTTTTGCCAACCTATACCTTAACGAGGTTGACCACGAAATGCAGCAATACGTTAACCGCTATGAGAAAGACGGAGAAACACACTATCTATATTACAGGTATTGCGATGATACCGTGATGCTTGCCGGTACGAAGAAAGAATTGTGGGAGTTGCGCAACATTCATGTAGCAGCAGTGGCACGTCTCGGTTTGGAGGTAAAGCCGTCGGAGGCAGTGCGACCGTTGGACGTTGGACTGGACTTTCTCGGCTATGTGCATTATGGCACCCACTCATTACTGCGCAAACGTATCAAGCAGAAAGCAGCAAGGAAACTGGCAAAGGTGAAGTCGCGGAAGCGTCGGCAAGAGATAATTGGCTCATTCAAAGGCATGGCTTGCCATGCAGACTGTAAACATTTATTTTATAAATTGACTAATCAGAAAATGAAGAAGTTTAGCGAAATGGGCGTAAGTTATACGCCAGCCGACGGAAAGAAACGCTTCCCCGGTAAGACAATGCGCTTGGGCGCAATCGTGAACAAGACTATTGAAGTGCATGACTACGAGACCGGCATCAACACGTCGCAGGATGAAGACCGCTATGTAGTCAGTTTCAAAGACAAGCAGAGTGGCGACTGGGGAAAGTTCTTTACTGCTTCAGAGGAAATGAAGAATATCCTTGACCAGATAAGCGACATTGAAGACGGTTTCCCCTTTGAGACAACGATTGTCAGTGAGGTGTTTGACGGTGGCAAGGTGAAGTACAAGTTCTCTTGATACACAAAAGATAACGTAGCCTGTAGCACCGAAGATATTATCTTTGCACAAAATTAAGCAAGCAAGATATGGAAAAGATATTAGGTGCATCAGAGCGCAGGGACGGCATACAGCAGATAGGACGCAAACGCTGGGAAGTGTTCTACGGCTTTGGCATGGACGGTGACC
>CAKZZM010000070.1 GCA_937885465.1 uncultured Bacteroidales bacterium | reverse complement strand
CTCTCACAACACCTACACAGCTGAACAATGGTCAGTGATGGAGTCCGCGGGTGCCATCTTCTTGCCTGCTGCGGGCTACCGCTACGGCACGAATGTTAACAATGTGGGTTCGTACGGTCTCTACTGGTCGTCCACGCCTGGCGACACGGACTACGCGTACAACCTTTTCTTCGGTTCGGGCAGCCTCGATCCGCAGTACTACGACAACCGCGGCAACGGTCAGTCCGTCCGTCTCGTGCGTTAGTTTTAGGAATGACCCTTGTGTTCTCTCCCCATCAAAGCAGATTGTATTTGTGAAGTATCAGACTCTTTTTATTGCCCACAAATAGTAAAAAATTGAATAATGTTAGCCTAATATTTGTAGAACAGAAAAAGTATTTGTAATTTTGCCGAAAATATGACAAACATTTACAATTATTGTCATTTTAACATCTAAAAATATGACACTTAACGAGCGAATTATTAGGTATAAAGAAGGAAATGTTCTCTTTTCCGACTATTTTGATGATTATGACAATGGAACAGTGAGGAATACGTTATCCAAACTGACTGCGGAAGGGGTACTATTGCGGTTGTCGAAAGGTGTTTATTATAAACCCATACATACTCGTTTGGGTATTCTCTATCCACAAGTGGATGATGTTGTTCTCGCGATTGCTAAGCGCGACCATGCGAAGATATTGCCAACCGGTAATACAGCCCTGCACCAACTCGGACTAACGACACAAGTACCTATGAATTATGAGTATCTGACTAATGGTGCAGCTCGGAAACTTCAAGTTGGAAATCGTACAATCACCTTCAAACACGGGGTTGCAGCCAACTTTGCATTCCGTGGCAAGTTTTTACCGATATTGCATCAGGCTATGCGGGCTTTAGGGCAAAACAACATAACCACAGAAGACAAGTCTCAGATTAGTCGGTTACTACTCGACCATTTTGAGCCGAAAACAATGCGACACGACATCAAATTATTTCCTGCTTGGGAACGTGCTATTGTGCAACCGATAATAGAAAAGCGCTATGAGCAAATGGATTAACGCATCGCTTAATGAGCGGTTGGTAATGCTCCAAAGCGTTGCCGACAAGAAAGGTATAGTTGATAGTGCCGTTGAGAAAGACTGGTGGGTCAGTCTGACACTTAAAGCACTCTTCTCTTTGCCTTATGCACCATTCTTGCTTTTCAAAGGAGGTACAAGTCTTAGTAAAGGATGGGAATTGATAAGTCGCTTTTCCGAAGATATTGACATTACCATATCTCGACAATATTTTATAGAAGTCAGGAAACGTAAATTCGCCCAATGTGAGAACAACCAGCAGGTTAAACTCCTGCGCAAGGACTCGCGCGATTTTATTTCCAACGAACTATGCTATGCCCTTGCTGACCGGATTCGGCAATTGGGTATTACCGATTTCACCCTTGAGCCGTTAGTTTACTTGACTCGGGAAAATGGTACTTCTCAACCTATTGACCACGATAGCGACCCCACTACGCTGATACTTAAATACAATAGTATTTCCCAAACCAAACTTCCATACGTACTTCCGATAGTAAAGATTGAAATAAGTTGTCTCGGTATGGACGAACCATTTGAAAATCGACCGATAGCATCTTTGATATATAGTGCTTTTCCCCAAGAGGACGATGAAATACAGATGAAAATACCCACTGTTTTGCCATCCCGTACATTCTTGGAGAAAGTTTTTCTTCTTAATGAAGAGTTTCAACGCCGGGTACCTCGCAGTATGCGAATGAGCCGACATCTTTATGACATTGAGAAATTATCTCATACTCATTGGAAAACAGATGCTTTAGAAGACACTGCATTATATACTAAAATTGTGGAACACCGTAAAAGATTTTATCACGTTGGTGGCGTTGATTATCAAAAGGACTTGCCACAATATGTTGATTTTATTCCGAAAAGCGACCTTGCCAAACTATATGAAGCCGATTATGCGGATATGCTTAAGACCTATATCTACGACAAATCATCAGCACTTTCATACGATGACATCATCAGCCAACTTACTATTCTACAAAATGAGTTTAATAAGATATAATTGTGATAAATTTACAAATTTGTACTATCTTTGCAGCAAAAATCTACGATTATGATACCTACTAATTCTTTACCTCGTCTTCCGTTTGATATTCAGTCGTTCTACGAGATACGCACGAAAGGGCTGTTCTACGTGGATAAGACCGACCTCGTCTATGACCTCGTTCAATCGGGTAAGTATGTGTTTTTGTCCCGTCCTCGCCGTTTTGGTAAGTCGCTGCTGTGCGATACGCTGCGCTGCTATTTTGAGGGGCGTAAGGAACTGTTTGAGGGGCT
>CAKZZM010000069.1 GCA_937885465.1 uncultured Bacteroidales bacterium | reverse complement strand
CTGAAAGAGTACGCGCACAAGTTTGGCTTCACTGCTGAGCAGGTGGAAGCGATGCAGCATCCGCGTGTGTCATTCGTCCCCGATGAGGCTATGCCCTACACGGCAGAGACCTTTGCGAAGTTCAACCAGCAGGAAATGAAGTCGCAGAACAAGACGGAGCAAGCCGTAAAACTGGGCAAGACCGTGAGCGACAACAGTTTCAAGGGTATTGTCAGAACCATCAACGGCTATGACACACTGGGCGACTTCTACAATGACGCACAGGCGAGCCTTGGCGCAGTCTATGACCTGCACAATGCAGGTGTTGTTCCACAGGCACAGTTGGCAGAAATGGTTGACGGTGTTCGCGGACAGGAGAAACTGAGTGCCGTCGGTCGTGAGTTCTTGGAAAACATGCTCATCGGCAAAGCCTTTGAGGGCAACCCCGAAGTGGTGCGTATGCTCACGGCAGAGCCGGCCATGCGTCAGACCGTCATCACCGCCCTTGGAGAGGTTGTCGATAACATTGCCCTTGGCGGTGATTGGTCTTTGCAGGGAGAGTTGGCAGATGCCGTGAAGTTGTGCTTTGATGCACGACAAGGTGGTGCCAAGTATGGCGAGATTGTCAGCACCTTTGCACGTCAAGGAGTGTTGTTTGCAGACCCCGACGAGTTGCAGACGGTGGCAGACTTCAATAATGCTACCATGCTGATGCTTGCCGACGTGCTGAACGACAAGCGCGTTACCTTGCTGAAGACTACACTTCAATTATACAATAACAACGCAAGACAAAGTGCGTCTGGACAAACTGACCTGTTCGCAGGTGGCATTCAGAGCCGCGAGGACATCTTGCGTGACGTAATCACATTTATCAACGAGAATTATGGCAAACGAAAAGAAATCGAAGCAGCCCGGGCAGAAGCCGTGGAGCGCAGAAAAGCAGAAAGCGTTCAACAAGATGGCGCTCCTGCGGCAGTCAGCACAGATGGCGAAGCAGGAGCAGAGCATCCCGTGGAAAGAACTGGGGATAGAAGTGTAAGCGAATGGTTTGGACCAGTATATACCCAATTTGAGGGTAAAGCTGATGAAGCAGAAGCAGAGCCTAATGCCGTGCAAGCAGCATTGGCAGCAGCCGAGCAGGAAACCAATGTAGAGCCTACCGACGCACAGAAAGAAGCAGGAAACTACAAGAAAGGACACGTCAAGATTGATGGCTACGACGTTACCATCGAGAACCCGAAAGGTTCTGTACGTCGTGGTACTGATGCCAGCGGCAAGCAGTGGGAGCAGGAAATGCAGAACACCTACGGCTACATTCGCGGCACAGAGGGCGTTGATGGCGACCACATCGACGTGTTCTTCTCCGAAGACCCCTCGCAGGGTGATGTGTTTGTCGTTGACCAAGTGAACAAGGATGGTAGCTTTGACGAACACAAGGTGATGTATGGTTTCCCCGACATCGAGAGCGCACGAAAGGCATACCTCTCCAACTATGAAGATGGTTGGCAGGGACTTGGTGCCATTACTCCTGTCAGCAAAGAGGAGTTCAAGAAGTGGATTGACAGCAGCCACCGCAAGACGAAGCCGTTTGCGGAGTACAGCAGCGTGAAGCCTCTTGGCGACACACAACTTGGTGAGCAGCCGAACAAGGCGACTATCAAGGAAGGTGAGGACTATGTTGATGCTGCTGTGCGCATTGCCAAGGAGAACGAGGTGAAGCGTACGGCGGCTCATTTCCCGATGGAAACGCGAGAGGAGACAGCAGCGTTTGACAAACGTGTGCCTGAGATGAGCGACGAGGAGTTGCTGGCGTACATGGCAGAGGACGGTAAAGGTGACGTGAACAAGGCTCACCATCCGAGCGTGTATGACGAGTATGACTACCGGCACGGTGACGAGCAGTTGCAGTCGTATGATGCTACGCTGGTGCGCTTGAATGAGAGCGGCACGACGCTGGAGCAGGCTGAGGAGATGCTTGCGAACTTGCACAAGGATGTATCGCAGTTTGCAACGGATGAGCGTGCGGAGTTACTGGGTCAGGAAGAGGCGTTGCAGGAATATATTGAGGCGATGGAAAATGTAGTTCCCGGACACAATTTGCAGGAGCATATTGATACGCTGGCTACTTTGCAGGATAACGGAAAAGATTATGACGAGAACGCTTATGATGCTTACGCTGCAGGTCGTAGGTTTGGGAACGCACTAAATAAGGAAATCTCCAAAAGGGAGGCTATAGCCCTTGCACATAAGATGGTTGATGAGAACCATGCTCGTGGCGGTGTGTATATACTTCCTTTCCTTGATGGTGTCGGTGACAGCGTGGACTTGCGTGCTGACAAGATAAGCGATGAAGCCGGTACGCACAAGAAGGAATATATTGACAAGAAGGAGAATGGTGAGGAAAGCGAGGTTGCGATAACATCGCAACAAACTGAACAGGCTTCCGAAGAAAATGCCGCTGCGTCGGCACTTACGACAGAAGAAGGCAGTCGGCTTTCTGAATTGAAGTCGCGGGGTCGCAGTAATCTCAGCAGGAAAGAATGGGATGAGATGCTTCATCTTGAACGCAAGGAGCGTATCTTGCGCGAAGGAAGTGGTTTTGATGTTCCTTTTGACTTGAAACCTGTCAGCAAGATTTCAAGCGTGGAGGACATAGATGCCAACATCAGCAAAATCGTTGCTGGGTTGAAGCGACACGAAGGCGACGGTTCTATGGAAGTCTTTGAAGGTTTTGCCTATCAAGGAGCCTACAAGAAGAATGCAGGACATCAGGTTGCCGGATATTTTAAGGGGCTGACAGGAGTTATTCCCAGTGATTTGTTGAAATCATGGGCTGAAAGTCATGGACTTAGTACATACGGCGATGTGCTTGCGTATGGCGAGAGGTTGTACGAAGAAGCCAAAGTTGAATTTACAGAGCCGCAGCCTGTCGGCAGGGGTGTGTTCGGAAATATCTATGACCAGTTCAAGGGTAAAGCGAAAGAAGCCATTGCTTTCTTGCTGCAAAAGAAGGAGGGCGAGGCTACAGGTGCATTACACCATAAGGACATAGGCGAGATAGATTTAGTTTGGGGAGAGGAAGGAACGGGCAAGAGTGACGGCTTCGGTCTTGCAAAATTGGTGAAGTATCATCCCGAAGTATTAGATAATCTCCAGGAAATACTTGACGACATGCACGTTGTGCAACGTTCTGAGAACCGTGTTCGCTTGGAGAGTGACACCCATCAGGCAGCAGTCCGTCTTACTTGGGATAGTCAAAAGAAAAACTGGCTGCTTACAGCCTTTGAAAAGAAAAACAGTGCCCTCGACAATACGACGGACACTGGCAAGACCTCTGAAAGAGGCAAGAGGAATGACACTGCTACTCCTCAAAGCACTGTTTCTGAGGGCAAAGTTACGGATTTATTTGGAGATGAGCAAGGAAAAGGGAAAGAATTTTCAGAACGTCTTGACAAGGCTGTCAAGGAAACGCTGGAGGAGGAACTGAAAGAGAGTCCTACTGACGACCAAGGAGAGATTGATGAGCTTGAAAAGTACATCCGCAATGAGATTGACGGTAATGATGAGAGCGACTTGTATCAGGAGGTAGAGGCCCATCTGCGCTCACTCGTCGGCGAAGAGAACTATGATGAATATCTTCGTCAGGTGGTCAATCGGGAAAAACAAGAACAAGTGGGTCGCTATTTGGAACGCTTTAATGTAAAGTCTCTGATGGATAAGGATGCACATTCAGACGGTACGCATAGTGACGATGTTGGTGACCCTGTCTATGGTATTGGTTATTTCGGCGCGTCTATATATAAGCACGGCAATAAGTATGACTTGTTGCTAAAAGAGAAGGAGCATGGCGGTCAACGCTATAACCCATATTTTACAGAGACCCATGCAAACCTCACTGAGAAGGAGGCGAATAAGTTACTCGGCGACATGGTGGAACGCCAGACAAAACGTTCCCCTAATATGTTGACGATAACCGGGATGATAGAAGAAATAGAAAAAATCGAGGGGGAGGTTGCGGAGCAAAAGGTTGCCAGTCCTACGGAAATCGCTGGTGATACAGAAAAGACCATTGAGGCGATGAAGCGCAAAGCCGTTCCGATGCCAATGGTCGAACTGAGTGATGCGAACTGGCGTGAGAGTGTTGCGACCCCTCTTGGTGAGGTTAAGTTAGGCGAGAACCAAAAGGAGAAGTTATTTGCCAAAGGCAGGGAGCAGCAATATGGTATGTTGCTTGAAACGCTGGAGCATCCTGACCTTGTTCTTGAAGAGCAAGACAAAGAGCCTAACGTGTTTCATGAGCGGCAATCCTCTTATCTGTTTGTCAAGACATTCCAAAAAGAAGACGGCTCAAAGTATGTTCATTTTGAGAATGTAACGGTTTCGCAGGATGGAATGGAGGTGTCAGTCAGTTCCCATATTATCAGGGAGAACCAATTAAGGAATAAGTTGAAGAGTGATAGGTTGCTTTATAAGGCGACTGCACTCGATGAACCTGCACATCCATCCGCAGAGCAACCTACCAGTGAGGGTGTCAGCCTTTCTTCTGGGGGCAAAGGTACGGATTTATTTGGAGATGAGCAAGGAAAAGGGAAGAAATCTTCTTCTGATGCGAAGATTGACGATGTGGGCGAGCGATTGGAGGGTGCCCGTAAGGATATGCGCAGGAAGATTGCGGAGAGCCTTGCGAACGTGACGGAGGCGGACTTGATAGAGAAGCCTTTCGGGAAGGTGTACAAGAAGCCAGACCTGAAGAAAGCCGTTGAGAGCGGAGCGTTGAGGGAGAAAGATGCCATCTTCTATGAAGCATTGTTCTCGATGATTAACCAGCAGAAGCCGAAGGTGACACAGAGCGAGATGCGCAGCAAGCGTTATATTCCCGACTACAAGACAAAGGCGGAGCGTTGGGCTGCATCGACGTACAAGGCTATAGAGACCCTTCGCCAGTTCATGGAGGCGGACGAGGCGCAGCGTGACGCAATGATAGACGCAGCCATGAATGACCGTTACCCGAACAGGGAGAAAGAACTTGCGGAGATAGAACAGCGCAAGCGGTGGAACCCTGACAGGGAAGACCACAAGTATGAGTGGGGCGACAAGACCACCCCCAACCCATTGTGGGTGACCTACGAGGTGATGAACAGGATGGGGTACAATGTTGGTGACAAACTGGACATTCCGTTTGGTGTGGTGGAAGCCAATACGAGCGGCACCGGTTACTCTATCAAGAACCTGAAGGGAGAGCGTGCCTCGCTTTTCGGCAGCAGCATGAGCATTGACGAGGCTATTGACGCTATTGTGTATCTTGCACGTCTGAAGCGCGGTGACACGGACATCAGCCATCCTACGCAGTTGTTTGCCTTCCCTGCCACCAAGAGCGAGATGGGCGAGAGCGGACGCTACAGGGTGATGTGGGGTCGTGACTACAAGACGCGTGAGTTTGACAGCAAGGAAGAAGCCGATGCCTTTGCCGCGACGAAGAGCGGTGCGTATGTGTCGCCCATCAACGAGGTGAAGCGCAGGTTTGGCTACAAGGTGCGTTTTTATCACCCTCTGACAGGCGAGAAGATGTTCGTGGACGATGCAGAGTTTGACACCAAGGATGAAGCACAGGCATACTTTGACGGCAACTTCGAGAAGTTGAACGATGCGACTAATGCGAAACTGGAAGCCGAGCGCGGCAAGGAAGGCGAGAAGAAGACGCTGACAGCCGATGATGTGGTGCATGTGCAGATGGTTCACAGGAAGGATGGCGGTTGGAAATACGCCGTGCTTATCGACAAGAAGTATGCGAACAACGACGGTATGCCGTATATCATCAAGGAAGGCTTTGCGAACCGCAAAGATGCCAAGGACTTTGCCGACAGCATAAAGGACGATGCGTTGAAGACCGTGCTGAAGCATAAGGAAGACAGGAAAAAGGTCGCGTATTTCGACACTGGCGAGAACAGCCGTATCGGTGAGGACTATCGCAACGGCAAGGATGTGGATGCTGAGGACTTCATGCACACGTTCGGTTTCAGGGGCGTTCAGTTCGGCAACTGGACGAACCAGGCAGACCGTCAGATGGCAGTGAACCAAGCCTACGATGCGTTTATGGATATGGCGAAGCTGATTGGTGTATCGCCAAAGGCAATGTCGCTGAACGGTGAGTTGGGCATTGCCTTCGGTGCAAGAGGTGTCGGTGGTTTTGCCGCACACTATGAACCCGGTGAGGTGGTTATCAATTTGACGAAAACTAATGGTGCAGGGTCGCTGGCTCATGAATGGTGGCACGCCCTTGACAACTACTTTGCTCGCCGTGCCGGCAGTGCTGGCGACATGGTGACAGACAACCGCCGTATTGCTATGCGTGATGAGTTGCGCAAGGCATTCAACGACATGCTTGACATGATAAAGGGCAGCGACTATATGCAACGTAGTGTCGGCAAGGGTGAGTATTGGGGCAGGACGCATGAAGTGACTGCCCGTCTGCTTGCCGAGTGGGTTGACAGGGAGTTAAAGAAACGTGGTGAGTTGAATACTTTCCTCTCTCGCGGTGCCGTTGTGGAGCGTGGGCAGCAGGCTAATTATGCGACATATTCTGCATTGGAAGTGTTGGCAGGTAGGGAGCCGATGCCGTTTGATGATTATAAGGAAACGCCTGAGTCGTTGAAGGGCATACCTTATCCATCGGCAAAAGAAGTGGAGCAGTTCGGCGCATCGTTGCGTCATATTTTCGACACGATGGAGGAGAAGGTGGATGATGAGACGGGAAACGTGATGCTCTATGAGCCGTCGGCGACTTACGAGACACGTGATGGACGGAAGGTTGTTTTGCGCAGCCTGTTTGATGAGATGGGTGTGCGTGGCGAGGACGAAACCACAGAAACCTCGCTACAGAATAGCGAAGCACGGAACACGACATCATTCAATCCGTCGGAGTTGCGTATGCGCAAGTTGAAGAAGGGCGAGACGTGTCATGTGGAGCGTGTTTATGAGGAAACGAAGCGGTTTGACTTCACTGGCAAGGAGAAGGTGGAGAGTGCGGAGGACGTTGCGTATATCTTCCGGCAGTTGGAGAATGCGGCTGTTGAGAACTCGTTCCTTGTGCTGGTGAAAGACGGCAAGCCTACTGTCATCCACTTGGGCGTTGGCAGTTATGTTGGCGTGATGGCACCGTATGAGCAGGCTTTGGTGGCTTATCAGTCATTGAAGCCAGAGCAGGTGTATTTCGTGCATAACCACCCGGGTGGAACACTGAAAGCGTCGAGACAAGACCAAGACTTGTTGAACCGCATTAAGCGTGCTTTTGGCGAGGATGTGGTGCAGCAGGGTATCATTATCGACACCACCAGCGGCAACTACGGCGAGTTTGAAAGTGTTGAGACGGCAGACGAGACATATAGCGTTGAGGAGGGAATGCCTCAGTCGCAGGGTGACGAAGTGCCTATAAAGGTATATCAGTTCAGCCGTCAGGTGTTTGCTCCTGACTGGAAGCCTGCTGATGCGTTTCAGATAGAGAGTAGCCAAAGTGTTGCGGAGTTTGTGAGCAGTCACAGACTTGGTGAGCACAAGAAGATGAGTTTCCTTGTGTTGAACAACCAAAACAAGGTGGTGGCGAATGTTTTTCTGCCTTGGACTAAGTTGAGCGATATCAAGCGTAGCAGGGATGCCGGTGACTTGTTGGCAGGTTATGTGCAACAGTGTGGCGGTGTTCGTGGCGTGCTTTACGGCAACTATGATTACGAGGCAGACGATAGGGTTATTTTGGCTGCTGTCGGTGGTCGTATGAGGCAGTTGAACGCTCCGCTGATGGATGCACTTCATGTAGAGCATAGTGCCTATGAAAGCGGATGGGCTGGTGTTGGTGAGCCGAGAGAAGGTTATGGTGAAGATACAACACCCTTCCATAACGTCATTGACGAGATGTTTGGAGATGCCGGTTTTGACAAATCTGCGCATGCCCGTGAACGTTATGACTTGGGTGCTACTCCCGAATGGATGAAAGGTATCGGTATCACAGGAGAGCGTTTCACCTTGTCGTTCAAGAATATCAAGTCGCACCTTGGCAAAGATGCCGACCATAACCTGACTGCAAAAGAGTGGCATGAGTTACCATCTGCGTTAAAGCATCCGTTCCTTGTTACATCATACGGAAACAAAGATGGAAAGTTCCGTCTTTATACAACAATCAAGGTTGGCGATAAATTTGCAGTAGTAGGTGTTGACGTGGTAAGGGTAAATCAAGGGAAGGGTGTTCCGATGCTTGAACTCAACCGCATCAAGACTGTTTTTGGCAGAGACCGCTATGTCGTAGAGAATGGCGAGAAGATTTTGGCATGGGATAAAAATATAACCCCCGAACAGGAGGCACTTCTGCGCGGACACAATTTCCGCGAATATCCTACCATTCAGGAGTTATCTGCTGCAAAGGTAGGTAATAATTCTGACATAGCCAAGGAAAACGGGGAAAATGTTACCGAAGATACAGCAAAATACCGCATCCGTGAGGACGAACCACCAACAAAGACTGGCATCGGCTATAAGGTGTTTGTGTTGAAAGATGGCAAACTCTATCCTCCTATGGTTGCCAATCCTAACGGTGAGGCTACGCCAGTAGGTGTGTGGCTTGATGCAGATGCAGCCCCAGCCCCAGTCGCAGGTGTTACAAAGACAGGTCGCCAGCAGGTTAAGGCAGGTGGCAAGGGGACACAGGGAGGTAGCGGCAAGTTGGCATATCGTCCCGGTTGGCACTTGGGCGAGATACCATACGCGCTCCAGTTTAACCGCATGAACCCCGAAACAGGACAGCGAGAGTTGTTTCCTGCAAACTTTGTGTGGGCAGAAGTGGAGTATGCAAATGATGTGGACTACCAAGAGGAAGCCATGAGTTACGGCATGAACGTAAGCGGAAAGTTCCAACACTCGCTTGCAGGTCTGCCACGACTGCCCGAAAACGGCTCATACAGGTATCGCACCAATCCCGACCCGAACACAGACCCTTGGGTTATTACAGGCGCGATGAAAGTAAACCGCATCCTTAAACCGAGTGAGGTTGATGCAATGGTAGAAGCCGCAGGTCGTGAGCCTCAACAGCGACAGGCTGGTGCCATTACTGACGAACAGGTGGAAGCACTTAACGCCAAGGTGAAGCGTACCATGCAGGAAGACCGCGACATGATGCGCAGTGCCGCTGAGCAGATGGGTGAGAAGTTGCACACGG
>CAKZZM010000068.1 GCA_937885465.1 uncultured Bacteroidales bacterium | reverse complement strand
TACCTGCTGCAGCACCGCTAATCGCATCAAGAGTTGTGCCTCGCGCGGTGATTTGAGCGATTTTTCTGCGATATCACACACCCGCCTTTCCCCCTGCTGCCCCGTCAAGTAATCATTAGCTAAAATAGCCTTCTTTGCTCTCAATAGCCGCGCACGCTCACGCTCAATTCCGCTGAAGACGTAATAGCGATTTCTATCGGTTAGCACATACCGGACAATATAAAACAAATAAGGAGAATGAACACCATAACCCGCAGTGTTACAAGCCGTCAGTTGATGCTTTAACCACGCCTTTATTTGATGAAACGTTTTCATTGCCTTTACCGCACCGAGTAACGGCGCACTACCATGTCGCAAAGTTACTGCTTTTTCCCTTTAATATCAAGAAAAAAAACATTTTTTTGTAACATTAACTTTGCAAAAAATATTTTTTTGAATATTTATATTCACATTTAATTTTTTTTTCGTAACTTTGTAGGAATTTAGTAGTGAAACACTCCTGTGCTTCACGCGAGGCACGGGAGTGCCTCGCTACTACGAAAACAGCAAATAACAATTTTGCTATATAGAATCTAAAATCTAACAAATAAAACTAAATATTTTTTCAATTATGACAAAAGTAGCAATTAACGGCTTCGGCCGTATCGGTCGTTTGGCTTTCCGCCAGATGTTTGAAGCAGAGGGCTATGAAGTGGTCGCAATCAACGACTTGACCAGCCCGAAAATGTTGGCTCACCTTCTTAAATACGACACCGCACAAGGCGGTTTCGCCGGCAAGTTTGGCGAAGGCAGACATACCGTATCATACAAAGATGCTGTTCTCGCAGAAGATGGTAAGACCGTTCAAGTTCCCGGTTCTATCACCGTTGACGGCAAAGAGATCACAATCTACGCTAAGCCTAACGCAGCCGAACTGCCTTGGGGCGAACTCGGTATCGATGTTGTTCTTGAGTGCACCGGTTTCTATACTTCTAAGGCTAAGGCTTCTGCTCATATCGAAGCAGGCGCAAAGAAAGTTGTTATCTCTGCTCCCGCAGGCAACGACCTTCCGACCATCGTTTACAATGTAAACCACAAGACTCTTACCCCCGCCGACACCGTTATCTCTGCCGCTTCTTGCACCACTAACTGCCTTGCTCCTATGGCAGCAGCCCTGCATAAGTATGCTCCTATCCAAAGTGGTATTATGTCAACTATCCACGCTTACACAGGCGACCAGATGATTCTCGATGGTCCTCAACGTAAGGGCGACCTCCGCCGTAGCCGTGCAGGTGCGCAGAATATCGTGCCTAACTCAACAGGTGCCGCTAAGGCCATCGGGCTTGTTATCCCTGAACTGAACGGTAAACTTATCGGTTCTGCACAACGCGTTCCTACTCCTACAGGCTCTACCACTATCCTCGTAGCAGTAGTTAAGGGTAAAGATATAACCAAAGAAGGTATCAACGCCGCTATGAAAGCAGCAGGTACAGAGAGTTTCGGTTACACTGAAGACGAGATCGTTTCAAGCGATGTTATAGGTATGCGCTTCGGCTCACTCTTCGATGCCACTCAGACTATGGTCGCTAAGATTGATGACGATACCTATCAAGTACAGGTTGTAAGTTGGTACGACAACGAGAATAGTTATACTTCTCAGATGGTTCGCACAATCAAGTACCTTGCTGAACTGAAGTAATTCTGAAGTAATTCTCACCTTTAACAAAAAATAAGTGCCCGACATTCAGTCAGGCACTTATTTTTACAAATAGGTATCAGCAAATATTACAAATTATTTTGTCTCACTTCTGTGCGCGGGCTCTTATTATGCCGCCCACTGTCGCCTTACCCATACGGATATAGTCAAGCAATGGCCTGTTCGATGGACAGGTAAACTGACAGCAACCGCAATCAATACAGTCCATAACACTATGCTTCTCCATATCTTCCCACATCTCAAGTGAAGCGTATTTAGAAAGAAGATATGGTTCAAGCCCCATCGGACAAGCACTGACGCATTTGGCACAACGGATACAATTCTCCGGCTCGGCACGATATGAGTCGTCCTTAGTAAGTAGCAACGCACCGGATACACGCTTATTGCAAGGCATATCAGTGTTATTCATTGCACGCCCCATCATCGGACCGCCACCTATAATCTTACCTGTTGATTCAGGCACTCCGCCTGCAAGTTCGAGGACATCGCTAAGCGGCGTACCAAAGCGAACAAGATAGTTACCCGGATTCTTAACGTCCTTACCGGTAACTGTCATAACACGAGAGATAAGCGGTTTGTTCTTCTGTACCGCCTCATATACGGCGTAGATAGTAGCTACATTGTCAACTACCGCACCAACCTCTATCGGCAGGGCACCTGACGGCACCTGACGACGAATACAAGCATCAATAAGTTGCTTCTCACCGCCTTGCGGGTAACGCAAGTTAAGAGGCTGAACACTTACGCCCAATACTCTTGATGCCAAATTTCGCATTACCTCAATAGCATCTGGCTTATTCTTCTCTATACCAATAACGGCCTTACTGATATTAAGAGCCTTCATCAATATCTGAATACCAATCATTATCTCCTCGCCGTGCTCAAGCATCAATTGGTGGTCGCAGGTCAGATACGGCTCACACTCAACACCATTTACGATAAGCACCTCAGGAGTCTTACCCGGAGGAGGCATCAGTTTGACATGCGTCGGGAAACATGCACCGCCCAAACCTACTATACCTGCTGCTTTTACCTTATCAATAATCTCTTTCGCTTCTAACTTACAGAGATTATTAACGACCGGCGTCCTATCTATCTCAGGCAACCACTCGTCGCCCTCTACATCAATAAAGATGGCAGGCATAGCCATGCCCCATGCATCCTTCGTTACGTCAATTTTATTAACTGTTCCGCTTACCGGCGAATGAATATTGGCACTCACGAAACCTCCGGCCTCTGCTATCAGTTGCCCTACTAACACCTTATCGCCCTTTGCCACAAGCGGCTTTGCAGGCGCACCTATATGCTGAACAAGCGGAATAATCGCCTTTTTAGGTAGCGGCACTTCCGTAATACGCTTATGTGCCGAATACTTCTTATTATCATGCGGGTGAACACCGCCTATACGAAATGTTTTCATTTTTTATCCTCCTTTTTAGCGGGTTCATTATCTATCGGCTTCTCCACAACAGGCTTCACCTCTTCTGCTGCTTTAGGTGCAACAGGCTTCACCTCTTCTGCTGCTTTCGGTGCAACAGGCTTCACCTCTTCTGCTACTTTCGGTGCAACAGGCTTCGGGGCTTCCTCAGCAGGTTTCGGAGTCGGCTTCGGCGGGAAGTTAATCTCGTGAATAGCACCCGTCGGACAAACACCAACGCACTTGCGACACATACGACACTTGCGGAAATCAATATAAGCAAGATTATTCTCTACCGTTATCGCCTCGAACTGACATTCCTTTTGGCACTTCCCGCACCCTATACATGCATTCAAGCAAGCCTTGCGTGCTACTGCCCCCTTATCCTTGCTCACGCAATCAACCCAGATACGACGATTCTTTGGCCCTTTCTTGCGCAGTTCGATGATGTTCCTCGGACAAGCCTTAACGCACGCTCCGCAAGCCACACACTTCTCATCATCCACCTCAGGCAAACCTGTCTCGGAATTCATGTGAATGGCATCAAACTTACATGCAGCAACGCAGTCGCCACAACCAAGACAGCCGAAACCACAAGCAGTCTCTCCTACATAGAGGCTGTTCATAATCTTACAGGAGCGTGTCCCGTTGTACTCACTTGTACGGGGACGAGCCTCACAAGTACCGTTACAACGAACCACAGCAACCATAGGATCGCTCGCTGCCGGTGCAAGTCCTAAGATATCCCCTACCTTTTTCATCACCTCTTGACCTCCGACGGGACATAACAACCCGTCTAATGTCTCTGCCTTACAACATGCCTCGGCAAGTGCACGACAGCCCGCAAAACCGCAACCTCCGCAGTTAGCACCGGGTAAGACCTCCTGAACAAGGTCTATACGCGGGTCTTCTTCAACCTTGAATTTCTGCGCCAAGAAATACAAAAGCACCGCAGCCAGCAATGCCGTACAGCCTAACACAATCAAGGCAATCCAAATAATGTTCATAAGTTTATTGTTTTATAAATTATTTACAATTTCAAAAGTCAAAAGTCGATGGTAGAGACGGTCTTTTCGACCGTCTCTCAAAGAAGTCGAAAGTCGAAGGTCGAAAGCTATATTACCAATGTCCTATATTTCGTGCATTTTACCTGACATTTTCTTTGCAGTGAATCTGTATTCATTTTGCAATTTGCCTCTGAACAAGTAGATGATTATATAATAAGGCACAAGTGCTGCAATGGCTATTATGCCAGCCAACCACTCTCTCACTCCAATCTTTACAAGCAACACCAACACTGCCATCAGCACCAAAAAAGGCAAGATAAAAGCAAGCAACACTGCCTTCCAACCCAATGCCTTCGACACTTCCACCACCACCCTGTCACCTATTTCAATCTTCTCGCCTTCCGCAGCATAAGCATCCACATATTTCGTCATACTCTCCGCCGCATTACAAGCTGACCTCGCACTACATCCCCCACACGCAGCACTCTGCACAATCCTAATGTGCAGCGAACCATCCTCTGCCACCCGCTCTAATATACCCTCGTGAGAGATTACTTCCATACTCGTACAAAATATCCGCACTACAAAAATAATTATTTTTTACGAATTGGGCAAGAAAAGATTTCAGATATTTATTTTTTTTATCATTATGTATGAATATTCCGTTTATTTTTTGTATCTTTGTTTGAATTTCCGTTGTTAATTGCCGAGCATACGATGCAGGTTGTTACCAATAAAACCTATTAGAACGATTTAAAGAATATGCCTAAACGCCCGTCAAAACAAACACAAGAAACAAAAACCACCTCTGAAGCGACAAAAAAGCAAACCGCTTTCATGAGTATCCTACAGGAGATAAAAGACTTCTGCAAGAATGATCGTGTTCGTGTCGTTGTGGGCATAATTATATCAGGGTTTGCTATTTATGCCTTAGTGTCCTTTATAAGTTATTTCGTTCACGGCGCACAAGATTACTCCTTACTCCAAAGCGAGCTGTCGCACTCAGAACTGCGCGAAGTAATACTTAATCGGGGAGGAGTGTTAGGCGCAAAGATGCAAGATTTCTTTATTGATCGCGCTTTTGGCATCGCTTCTCTCTCACTGCTTGTGATGCTCAGCATTTACGCATATTTCCTGATGAGGTATCGCAGGCTGCGCACTTGGGAACCGTTCTTC
>CAKZZM010000067.1 GCA_937885465.1 uncultured Bacteroidales bacterium | reverse complement strand
ATTGTACATTGTACATTGTCCCTTTGTACATTGTACATTGTCCCTTTGTACATTGTTATGGTCTGACTATCTCTTCCGCAAGCTGCCTTAATGCTGCCTTGTCGGCTTCCTTCATACGGCTACGGATACTAACCATTGGCTCTATCACTTCCACACCTTTCATCTGAGCAAGCATCTCACGCATAACTTTCCCTGCACTCGGAGCCCACGAGCCGTTTTCAATCAAACCGACTCGTTTATTCTGCCAACTCTTTATCTGCAAGTGGTGCAGTAAATTGTGCATAGGCGGGAATAAACCTGCGTCATACGAAGAGGCTGCGAACACAGCCCTACCGTATGCGAAAGCATCCTCCACCGCAAACGACACTTCTTCTTCGGTCAAGTCCATAAGACACACTTTAATACCCTTTTCACGAAGGATCTTTGCAAAACACTCTGCTGCCTCTTTTGTCCCGCCATGTATAGAGGCATAACCAACAAACACACCGTTCTTCTCAGCCTCATAGCGACTCCATATATCGTATAGCCCAATGTAAAAACTTATCGGCCTATCTTTTGCTATATACTTCTCGCCTATCCCCTCAAATTCAGTGCTTACCTCTTTGTCCTTTGCCCCATTGCCATCTATTGAACGTTCAGTGGAGAACGTCTCCGAACGTTCAGTGGAGAACGTCTCCGAACGTTCACAGACGTTCTCCACTGCCTGTTCTTTCGCATTTTCAAGCACAGAGCCGTGCAACGGACAGATACGCTCTATATCTAACGCTGCCACTTTCTTTAGAATGGTCTGCACCGGTGCCCCATACTTGCCGCATATATTGAAGTAATACCGCCTTGCCTCGCATGCCCAATCGTCTTCTTGCCGGTCGAGCGTGCCAAATGAGCCGAAAGCATCGGCAGAGAATAAAGTCTTGCTGTACTCATCGTAACTGAGCATAACCTCAGGCCAATGCACCATTGGTGCAGCGATGAAACGCAACGTATGCTTGCCTAATGAGAGAGTGTCACCTTCCTTCACCGCTACCGTTCTGCCTTCCAAATTTATATTTTCAAAAAATTGAGGCAACATCTGCAGCAGTTTCTGCGAAGCCACAATCTTCATCTGCGGAAAGCGTTCAAGCATCTCCAATGCTAATGCCGAGTGGTCAGGCTCTATGTGGTGCATCAGTAGATAATGCGGCTCTTTGCCGCGCAACGCCGCATCAACATTCTCGCGCCACTCCGCTGCCGTACGAGCATCGGTAGTGTCCATTATCGCCAGGCACTCGTCCTCTATAATATATGAGTTATACGCCATACCATAGGGCGTGGGATATTGGCGCTCAAACAAACGTATATCGTGGTCATTAGCCCCGATATACAAAATATCATCTGTTATTCTCATTTTAATCTTGCGGCTCAAAATCTTCTTTACCAACTCCGCAAAGAGGGCATACCCAATCTGACGGAATATCTTCAAATGCTGTGCCCGGAGCAATACCGCTATCAGGATCACCTACTTCGGGGTCATAAACATACCCGCATACTGTACATACATACTTTTTCATAGTTCCAATTTTTAATATGAATTCTTCTTTAATGTGGAGAACGTGGGGCGCGGACGGCTCGTCCGCGATGTTGATTGGCAGTAGCGAACGTCTCCGAACGTTCTCTTGGGACGTGGACGGCTCGCCCGCGACGTCATAGTAGCCGCAAAGGTAGTAAAAAAAGTTTATTAGCCAAAGAAAAAAACAAAAAAACTGATTATAGGAGTCAAAATGATAAGTATTATAGACAATAAATAATGGAGAACGTGGGACGTGGCGAACGCCTCCGAGCGTTCTCTTGGGACGCGGACGTCTCGTCCGCGATGTTGATTGGCAGTGGCGAACGTCTGGGACGTGGACGGCTCGTCCGCGTTAGCGCAAGCGGTACTTAGCGCAAGCGGTACTTCGTGTAACGCTACCATGTGGGGCTAACCTAAACAGTACACCAAAGGCTGTCTGACAACTCAGACAGCCTTTGGTGTATATGTAGCTATATAAGTTTGTAGCTGAGGAATATGTAGCTAAATGAGATTATTACTCGATATTAGCTTTTATGCCTTGTACGGTGTAGGTATCTCCATCTCGTCTGATGTAGATATTGCCGTGATAGAGGATTACTTCAGCGGCGTTTGCACTGCTTGGTTGTGAAACAGCAGTCGGTGTGTCGTGACCGGCGTTGTCACACAAGCTGAAGCGGTAAAGGTTTGGATTGGAGAAATCATACACTAACGTGGTATCTTGCGAAGCCGCGGGGAGTATCATATTGTCAAAGTCGTTCCACGTAGCCGTTTCTACATCGTAGTATTGCAGCTGATTATCCCAATAATTGTCATTCACCTCTCGGATTTTGAAGGCATTGCCATCCTTGTCATCAATACTATAGGTATAGCATGTGCGATTTTCGTTGTCCGTTGTTTCGATCATTGCAACATTGTCAGTCCATTGGTTGAAGTCTCCAATTAGTGCAGGTTTCATCTCCGAGCAGTCATCTGACAGATAGAGGACGATGGCATAAGTATGGTTAGGGATAGCCATATAAGTTGCCATGACACTCACATCATTGGCAGGCATTATGAAGGAGTACTCTTCTCCGCTTTGCACTACGGTTAGTGTCTGCTCCTCGCCTAATGAAGAGGCCTCATAGTAGATAGTAGCGGATTTGAATTCGAAATAGGATGAGCTTGTATTGTCGAAGATGACAGATGTGGCATTGATGTTGTCCACCACCATTGTAGTGCCTTTGCCACTGCCGGTGTCGGTGACTGTTCCGGCACTCACACTATTCGTAGAAGCCCAAGAGCCATAGCCTATCAGCATCTCTACTCGTGAAATCTTCTCTCCGTTGAGCGATGATATCGTGGTAGTATATCCCTTGCAGCTATACCATCCGTCGCTATCATACTTACCGCTGACAACGCTAAAGTGCGAACCGGTGTTGGTAGTGCCGGTGGCGGTTATCGTTTCGGATGCTATTTCTATAGCACCTTCATAAACATGCAACTCATCAAGTACATACCCTTCATTGGGTGTGATATTTAGAGTCACTATCTCTCCGATAGCCGGAACGGCAGGATGGGCAGAGACACTACCATTGTCATAGTTGCCGTTCTCGACAACGCTTAATGTCTCATCAATGAACGTGATAGTGCGCAGTGTATAGATAAATTCAGCACTTACAATCACCTCATTGGCAGGCATTATGAAGGAGTACTCTTCTCCGCTTTGCACTACGGTTAGTGTCTGCTCCTCGCCTAATGAAGATGCCTCATAGTAGATAGTGGCGGATTTGAATTGAACCAATCCTGATGTGCTTGTGATAGTAAGAGAAGAAGCATTGATATCCTCAATGGTCATCGTTGTACCTGAGCCGCTACCGGTGTTGGTAACCGTACCATGGTCTATGGATTTATTACCATCCCAACTATTATATCCTATTAGAAGTTCGACCTTGCTAATCGTTTCACCATTAAGGGCAGTTATAGTAGTTGAGTAAGACGTGTTAACATACCATCCGTCGCTATCGTAACTACCGCTGACAACGCTAAAGTGCGAACCGGTGTTGGTAGTGGCGGTGGCGGTTATCGTTTCGGATGCTATATCTATAGCACCTTCATAAACATGGATATCCTTCAAGGCATAATCCTTGTCCGCACTGACATTCAGCGTGACGAGTGTACCTGTTGTAGCTTGGGCGGGTGAAGCCGTGATGGTACCATGTTCATACATTCCGTTGTCGATGTCAAGTTGTGTCAGCGCATCAATAAACTTAACCATGTATGTTATTTGCTCAAAAGCTGCCGTTAGTGTTGTGTTCTCGTTGAGGGATAGTGAGCGCGGGTTGTCGGTATTACCGTCGCTCCATCCTGTGAATTGGTATCCTTCGTCGGGAGTGGCTACCAGTTCAATGACGGTACCTTCCGTATAAGTGCCGCTTACCTCGTTGACAATGCCGCCTTCACCTGCTGTGACGGTGAGTGTGGCGTTGTCTCGTTCTTTGAGCACAAACGTTGTCTCGGCTTCAGCCGTACAGCCGTTGCTATTGGTTACCTCGTAGCGGATGGTATAAGAGCCCACAGCGTTCGTTTTGGGGTTGAAGAGCCTTACCGTAGCATCGTTGAGGTAGAATGTACCACCTGAAGGTGTTGCCAAGGAGCTGAAGGTAAATGCTGATTGGTCGGTGTAGTAGGTATTAGCGAATGACAGTTGTATGTCCGGCAGGTCATACACGGTCTGTGTGAGCGTGGATGAGAGAGCGGTTCGTGTCTCCGAGCACGGGTTGTCGCTTATGACCTTGACTTGGACTGTTTCGTTGTGGGTAAGGTCATTCAGTTTGAGGGTTGTTCCTTCTGCTCCGGCTATTTCTTGTCCGTTACGCAGCCATACAAACACAGGGTTCTCGCCAGCGTTGTATGCTGTGGCAGTAAACGTGACGGTATCGCCGATACATATACTGCTTTTAGAGCGTGACAGGCTGACGCTCGGGGCAGTCTTGGCATGGACATATATTTCCCGCGAGAATGTGGACTCGCATCCTTCACCTGTTTGTACGGTTAGTGAGACGGTATATCGACCTGCTTGTGTGAATGTATGGGCGATGTCGCCGCGGTCGGTATATTCCGCCGTACCATCGCTGTTCATATCCCATAAGTAGGTGGTGTTAGCCTGTACGTCCTGTGTTTCGTCGATGATGATTACCTCATCGCCAACGCAGATATTCTCATCCAAGAACTCGAACATTGGCACAGCGTTCTTGCATACATCGAAGTAATATACTACACTATTGATGTCGCTTGCTGTAGCATATATCGCCAATGTGTGGTATCCATACTCGAGTTCTTCTGTTGAGAGTGTTGTTTGGACGAGCGCAAAGCCTTCTTCATCAAGGGTGAAAGGAATGGAGAACACATGTGCTGTGTCGTAATCCCAATATCCATAGACGGCTTCGGTAGTCAGTGTTGCCGGTATATTAGCGTGAACAAATGAGCGAGTGTATGTAGCACTCCATTGCTCTCCCATTCTTACTCGCATTCCTAACAGGTGTACGCCAAAAGCCAGCGTATCCAGTTCATTGGGACTGAATTCGAACGTTTGTTGGTCTGCTGTAAATGGGATAGTCACACCATTCCCGAATCCGGGGTCATCGTCTAACCAATATTCAGCCCCTGTAATATCTCCTGCATTTTCAGCCAATGGTGAAGGGACATAGAAGTATCTGACATACGTATGTCCCCAAGTGCTATTTCCGTATGCTCTGATACCTAATGCGTGCATACCTTCTGCCAGCGCAGAGGTATTGATAGCGGTAGTGACATTATTCCCGCTGAGCGGCATGTTTATGCCGCTGCCATAGCCCGGGTCAGAGTCAATCCAATACTCGGCTTTACTCACATCACCCCATACCAAAGCAGGGGTACAGAGTAGTGCGCAGAGTAGGAGCGACACTAACCGCCATGGTCGTTTATATATCTTACTTTTCATAACGAAAATGGTTTATCTAAAGACACCTATTAGTTTGAGGCATTGACTTTGAAGGTCACGTTCAGTTGATTGTCAACCGACTTATCAGGAACAGCAATATCATATAGGTAAGGTGTTCCGGCAGGGCGTCCGCACAGTACATAGGGGTATGAGCCGCCAAAAGCACCACATTCGCCTCCATTTTGGTCTGCCGTTTTAGCAGCATTGCCATCCATCACCTGATAAGTGACAGCGGGGTCGAACATTGTTTGGGTAACGCTACCACTGAATGTGTTTTCTTTTGTTGCTCCGATATAATGGTTGGTATTGAGGGCAGTATAGACATTATTCCCTTCGTCCGCTTGTTGCGGGACATACGATGCTTCGATGGAGAACACGTTATAGCGAATAGGATACGATGCATCGAAATTGCAAATAGCGGTGTTCTTGTAGGATGAGTGGGTGTTGATTATAATGTTATTGTAGATTTGCGTGTTGATACCGTTATTGGTGATTAAGTTACTAGAATTACGATCAATAATTGTATTATGGTCAATCAGTGTGCTTTCGGTATTTGAGTTGCACCAAATCTGCCCTAAAACAATATTTCCTACAATAGAAATATAGTCAGCACGAGATGGGGATGAGGTGCCTATATCTCCCTCCACATAGTTGTTGCGGATAACAATATTTTGAGCAACGTAATAACTATTCGAAATATAAATACTGCGTGCTCGGCAACGCTCTATAGTTATGTTTTGGTAATCAGTATTGGAACCATATACGCCGATTTCTATATCATCAAGCGTGTATATACCTCTCACAGTTACAGAGTCGTGTTTAATATAAACATCGTTTGCGAATATAGCAGAGGAGTAAGCTGATATAACCTCTGCATCATCTTTGAATCCCCATCCCGGTCCGATGACGGTGACGGCTTTTGAGATAGTGTTGTCAGAAGTAGAGCCGTTGTGATAGCAAGGTTCGACATAGAGGACATCACCTTTCTTCACCCGCGTGGAAGCACATGCCGCAGCGAGCGTTTTGAAGTCAGCGTTGGCATTGTCGTCATAATTGATACGCCATGTTTTGGCATTTACAGTAGTTACGCATAGTAATGCGGCTGCGAAAAAGAGGAACTTTTTCATAATGTTAAAGAATTGTAATTGTTGCGCCTACTCTTTGTCGGATTTTCGGCTTTACTCCGCTTAACAATATTTAGTTAAGTATATACACACAAAAAACGTGAGGCTTGTTAGCTTCAATTCGGAGTGTTGAGGAATTCTGGACTACCTTTACCAACCAAATATCTACCGAACAAGGCTCACGCTTACGCATGAGCACTCAAAAGCCTTGTTCTTGGTTGGTAATGTTTGAAAGTGTCCAGTTTTCAACACCCCAAGCTTTTAGCTGAATGCTTATTTATGTATGTTGTTTGTCTGTTGTTTTATGCCATAGGCGGGTGGTTTTGTTTATTTTGCCATCAATTGGCGTTGCACGCTGCCGATGGCGGCACAGTGGAGAACGCCTACGAGCGTTCATAATTGTGATTTTTCCATACGAAACAATCAAATTCGCTGCAAAGATACAACGAAAAAATGACACTCGCAAATTTGAGTGTCATTTTTTTGAAGACGCAAAGTTACAAATTATTATTGCACCTGTATAACAAAATACCGCTTGCGCTATGTACGAAGTACGAAGGTGCAACGTTCAGAGACGTTCTCCACTATTTGAACGCGGACGAGCCGTCCACGCCCCAGACGTTATCACAAAGTACCGCTTGCGCTATGTACCGCTTGCGCTAACGCGGACGAGCCGTCCACGCCCCAGACGTTCTCCACTATTGAGAGCTATTTGTTCTTATGCCGGTTAATGTCAGCTTGGTTTGTTTTGATGACCTGAACAGACGGGATATTCAGACGGATAGCGAGCCACTGCTCGATACGCGTGAGGTCTTCCTGACTGAGGATCTCCTGCTCATGGGGTGCGTCCTGTTTCTCTGTGATAACGAGCAGCACGGTGGAATCTGCGCGGGCAAGGGTGATCCGGTCAATGGACGACCACTGTGCGCGCAGTTCGTTGCTGATTTGCTCCGCAGGCAGAACGAGTGCTTCATAGGCATCTAACTGCTGCCGGAGTGCGCGGATGCTGTCGTCGCGCTGACGCAGTTGCTGCTCGGTGGAGGCTAACCAGTCGCGCATCACTTCCGTCTCGTTCAGCCGGTGTACTTCGATAGTGGCGTCTTCCTGAAAAAGTATCTGCGCATGGGAAATGCCGTATTTCTCCGCATTCGTATAGAGTTGTGCACGCGCTTCCTGACTTAGTGACTCGCCTGCCAAACGCAGCGTGAGCGTATAGGGCTTGACGGACATGTCCGTACTGTAATCATAGATATAAGTGC
>CAKZZM010000066.1 GCA_937885465.1 uncultured Bacteroidales bacterium | reverse complement strand
CCTCAACCTCGGACTTAACGACACCGTTGCCGAGGGTATGGTGCAGAAAACCAACCAAGCAAAAAGCACGTTACTCCACATTCCAACAAGCCGTTGCCGAGGCGGATATTATCTTTCACAATCCCGAGCAGAAACAAGAGTGGCAAGCCCGCTTCGAAGAGCAAAAACGCACCGCCAAGAAACCATATAAACAACTTCGCAATTTCATTATTGCAACCATAACCAAAGAGATAGAAAATAAAATAAATACAGACTGATTTTGACTGCTTAATACTCTAAATTTTGCAAAATCAATGGCAAACAAGAATTTAATTCTCATATTCGGAAACTAAAATATAGAATACATATATGAAAACCTTACAATCTACCACATTGCAACTTATACAAAAGCACGATTATGCAGAGCGCATAAAGGCTTTGCTTCAACTTATTGTTGATGATGAACTCAACTCCATTGCCCGCGATAAAGTGTTACAGCAAAATGGAATACGACGAGTTACTGATATCAAAGAACAATCGCTTGATGTTATACTTGACTATGCAGAGCAATGTCTTGAAGACGGAATATTAACCGATGAGGAGATGAATGACATCAGGTTTTTGAAGATTTTCTTTGGCATTCAAGAAGGGGACTTTGCAAAAAATGGAAAGATGTCACGAGTGAAAAAGATAATTATTGAGCAAATGCAGAAACTATATGCAGACGACAAAATAGATGCAAATGAAGCGTTGCTCAAATCAGATATACAAGGTTTGTTTGGATTAGGTTATGCTGAATATACCGACATTGTCAATCAAGTTGCCAAACAGGCATTGCAAAGAGGAGCAAATATAAATGATTTAGATACCTATATCAAACCAACAAACAGATGAATATAACTTGGCGTAAACATATTTTTAACATCATAGAGGCTAATCACCAGTCTGTTTACAGCAAAATCTACGTAAGAAAGGAGAAGAAACGTAGAACCAATTAAAAAACTTAAAATATGGCTTGGAATTTTAGAAGAAGAGTAAAAGTAGCACCGGGTGTACATGTTAACTTGAGCAAAAAAGGAGCAAGTACATCCATCGGTCCTCGTGGTGCTAAAATTACTGTGGGACGTAATGGCACCTATATAAATACGGGAATTCCCGGAACAGGTATTTATAGTCGGAGAAAGATAGGAAGTAGTACTCATAGCAATAGCAATAGCAATAGTAAAATTACAAGCCCAAAAGAGCAATCACGTGGATGTACTATTTTTTTAATTCCATACATAGCTTTCAATCTGTTCTTTATAATTGGTTGGTTAGGCGAATTTGATTTTCTTTACGAAATAAAATACCAATTTTTAATATTTATATTGGGTAATGTTGCTCTTTTATTATGTGGATTTATAATATGGTTGATCTCTGAACACATAAAAGAAAAAAGAAATAAATTTACATACAAAAAGGAACGAAAGAATACTCTAAAAGCAATAGACACTCTTCCAATTAGAGCAAAAGAAAGAGATGTGTTAAAAGCCTATTTGGATTGTCTTGTTATAGCAGAACAGATAGATAAGCAGAATCAGATATTGGAACAATTGAAAAAAGGAACAACAGAAAAAGAAAAAAATGCTATTCCATCTGTTGAAAAAAAGATTGAGGAACTGGATGCAGAATTACGCAAAGTGCAATATAACGCTGATAAAGGCTTGACAGATGAACAAAAACAATTGTATGAAAATTTTTGTGCAGACTTTGAAACATTAGCCTCATCAGACAAGATATGGTTCGTTACAGGCTCTAACTCGACAGGTGTTTTGCGTGAAGAGACCACTTTTGATGTTGGTGTATTTGATTATATTTATTCTGAATATGATATTCCTATTATAAATATCCCCAAGAGTAGCGTTAAATTTTATTTTTATCCACAATTTATTATCCGTTCAGAATCTACTACCAAATTCACGATATACACTTGGGATAAAGTTGAATTGCAAGCTACTACACAAAACTTTATAGAAAGAGAAAATATCTATGGTATGGGGGATGCTGATATGGTAAGTACAAATTATTTATATGAGAATAAGGATGGCTCACCTGACCGACGACGAACATACAATCCCATATATGTTACATTTAATTATGCTAAATATGTATTTCCTCTATTTAACTCAATGACTTTTTATATTAGTAATAAAGAAAAGGCAAGAATATTATCAGAGACTTATGAGAAATATCGCATTTGTTTTGATAAAAAAACAGAATCTAACAAAACAACAAACGAAATAGTAAAACCACAAACATATGTATCGCAAGTTACACAGATTTGTGATAAGATCTTTGATTTGCGCAATCAACTAATACAAGATGCTGATTTTATTGAGATACTGAAGAATAACAAGCTGGATACTATAACAGAAAGTAATAATTGGCAAGAAGTTGTTGATATGTTGATTTTATGCGATTTGCAGAATTGCTATTTGAATCTTGTTGATCCATTAAAATCGATAAAAGATAAAGAGTATATCGGCTATCTATACCTTGCCCATTTGTTGCAAACCGGAAAGAAAAAAGATTTTGAGAATTCTCTCCCCAACCAATTTTATGAACTTCACGAAAAGCAAAGGAGTCTATTCTCTAAATTTTCGCTACAATTACGAGAATATATAGATGATAGGCTTTTCCTTTCCTCTCTATTGTCTGATTATGATGCAGATATACAGCTTCAATATGATATATTATTATATCGTCTATTGTCTATCACGGCAAAAGCGGATAATATTATCTCTGAACAAGAAAAGTATTTTTTGGAGAGCCTTATGTTTGACATAAAGACGATTGATTACAAAGCAGATGAAAATACAGATAGAACGTTGCCGGATAAATGGTACAAATTGGCAAAAGAAAATTATAAAGGAAACTCTAATTTGATTCATGTCGCCCGAAGAATAGTAGAGGCGCAAAAGTGTGTTGTTAGCGATATTGAAAGCGAACTTCATAGGGATAGATCACATATTATTCCATTATTAGAAATTCTGGAGCAACAGGGTGTTATTAAACAGGAAGGGCGAAAACGAATCGTACTTGTCGCAAATGAAGATGAATTATTTGAAAAATTAAATGTTGTTGAAAATACTAAAATTGCCAATGAACAGATAGGTGACATTCAACGTCCAAGTTCATTGCAATTAGATCCACTTTTCATAGATGTAGCAAGATTTGTTGTAACCGAGCAAGAAGGTTCTATTTCTCAAGTACAAAGAAAATTTGGAATTGGATATAATAGAGCGGGACAGATTTCTGACCAATTAGAATCTATGGGTATATACGGCCCTAATAGAGGGGCAAAAGGACATGAAGTTCTCGTGAAAAATATAGAACAATTAGAAGAAGTACTATCAAGAACTAATGGCAACAAAAATAAATCTGCACACGTTAGGTCAAAATCAACTGCCAATGAATTAGACTTACTTATTGGACTTACCTCTGTCAAAAAAGAAATTCAAACCCTTACTAACTTTATTAAGATTCAACAAGAGCGTGAAAAGCAAGGTCTGAAGTCATCCTCGCTTTCCTATCATTGTGTCTTTACAGGCAATCCCGGTACAGGCAAAACCACCGTGGCTCGCATAGTAGCAGACATATACAAAGAACTTGGAGTACTCAAAAAAGGACATTTGGTGGAAACAGACCGTGCAGGACTTGTTGCAGAATATGTCGGGCAAACAGCCGTTAAAACCAACAAAATTATTGATAGCGCTTTAGATGGAGTACTTTTTATAGACGAGGCTTATTCTATGGTATCAGACAGTTCAACCGATTATGGGAAAGAAGCCATTGCCACGCTTCTTAAACGTATGGAAGACGACCGTGACAGACTTGTCGTTATACTTGCAGGTTACACTAAAGAAATGCAAGATTTCATAAATACCAATCCGGGATTACAATCGCGCTTCAACCGCTATATAGAATTTCCTGACTATACTGCTGATGAACTCTATCAGATATTTGAACTTAATCTGAAAAAGTTTGATTACAAGTTGACGGATGATGCCAAAGTAGCATTGCAGCGCTATTTTGAACAAGCAGTAGCAAATAAGGACAAAAACTTCGGCAATGGTCGTTTTGTCCGTAATGTCTTTGAGAAAACTCTTGAACACCAAGCTAACCGCCTTGCATCTGTATCAAACTTGACTACAGAGCAACTATCAGAAATAACGATTGAAGATTTACCCCAAACATAAGCATTATGAGTGAGAATAAAAAAGGATATATCTACATTCTGACGAATCCTTCTTTTAAGGAATTTGTCAAGATTGGTTATGCCCACGATGTCAATCAACGATTAAAACAATTGAATCGTAGCGAAGCATTGCCTTACGCTTTTCATATCTATGCTACATACGAAGTGAATACGGAACTTACAGATATAGATTTGCATAATCTTATTGACACACTAAACCCCAATCTGCGCACACGAGAACAATCAGAAAATGGGAAAACACGAGTTAGAGAGTTTTTTCAAATGTCCAAGGAAGATGCTTATTCTATTTTAGATAGTATTGCTAAGATAACCGGTACTTCCGACCGACTGAAATTAAACGATAAAGATAAAGCTGCACTGCAAGATGAAAAGAGTGCTGAAGAGGTAAGAGAAAATGCACGTCGAAGTAATTTCTGCTTTTCACAAGTAGGAATAAAAGTCGGTGAGATGATTCAATTTATTGAAGATCCATCAATTCAAGCCAAAGTAATTGATGATAGAAGAATTGAATATGATGGAATCACAACCTCACTTTCAGCCCTTGCTCAGCAACTTACAGGTGCCAACCATCCTCTGCAAGGAACACTTTATTTTTCATACAATGGTGAACAACTGAATGATTTACGACTTAAATGTGAAAATCACTAAGATGCTTTTCTCCGAATACCAATATCTTGATTATAAGTTCCCTGAACCACAGTATCTCGGAGCAAAATATATCCACCGTGCATGGATAAGTCAGTTTATACCCCAAGACATCATGCATAAATAATAACAAGAAAAAGTTTATATGACACCAACCAATATACAGACACTACTCTCACACGGTGAGCATCAGACACTCGAAGTAAAAGAAGCTCAAGGCGGTTTACCAAACTCTATTTGGGCGACATACTCCGCCTTTGCTAATACCAACGGCGGTACTATCCTGCTCGGTATACAAGAAAACCGCAATGAGAATGACTTGCACAAACGCTTTACCATCATCGGCGTAAATAATGCAGATAAAATACTTAACGACCTATGGAATCTGCTTAATGATTCAGACAAAGTGAATGTGAACCTATTGAGCGAAAACGACTGCCAAATAATTAACATTGACGGGAAAACTATTATTTCTATTCAAGTACCTCGTGCCGACTACCTTACCCGTCCTATTTATATCAATGGTAATCCGTTCAAAGGCACTTACAAACGCAACCACGAGGGTGATTATCATTGCAGCGAGCAGGAAATCCGTATGATGCTGCGTGATGCAAATATTCTGGGTAATGACAATCTTCTATTGGAGTACTACACAATGGACGATATTGATTTACCAACATTAGATAAATATCGCAATCGTTTCAATAGCCGCTATCCCGAACATATCTTCAATAACCTCTCACACCAAGAGTTCTTGCAACAACTTGGTGGATATACAATTGATCGCAAGACAGGTACAGAGGGATTGACTATGGCCGGTTTACTGATGTTTGGCAAAGGACTACCTATCCGCGAACGGTTTAACAACTTACGAATGGATTACATAGACTACTCCAATATCTTTGGAGAACAGCGTTATAGCGATCGGCTGACCTACGACGGAACTTGGGAGAATAATCTCTTCAATTTCATGACTATTGTGCTTCCTCGTTTATTAAGTGACCTGCCTCGCCCGTTTAAGATGGATGGCGTGGAGCGTGATGACGACACCCCGCAGCATAAGGCAGTACGCGAAGCGATGACAAATGCCATTATCCATGCAGATTTTATGATTGAAGGTATCTTGAAGGTAGAAAAATACAATAACAAATTAGTATTTACAAACCCGGGTCTGCTCAAACTGCCGGTGGACCAGATTTATGCAGGAGGCGAATCAAAGGCACGCAATCAAATCATACAAAATATGTTTCGCATGATAGGCTTTGGCGAAAATATCGGTTCCGGTTTCCCTCTAATATTGAGCGCATGGAATGAAAAACATTGGCTTCGCCCCGAACTCATAGAACAGCCCGAACTGCTGCAAGTGAAACTGATATTGCATAAAGAAAATTTGGATAATGACCCGGCAAAATTTTCTAAAACCGGCGATAAAAGAACTATGATATTGCAAGCCATTGCAGAAAACCCCGGTATGCGAGTATCAGCTTTGCAGCATATCATTAACATTCCATCAAAGACTATAGAGCGCCACATTAAGCAACTTAAAGATGCCCACTTAATAGAATATCGCGGGGCAAGTAAAACTGGCGGTTACTACCTCATTGAGGGAGTAAATGAGGGAGTAAATGAGGGAGTAAATTGATCATATATTGCGCTATGTCATAAAAAAGTTGTACCTTTGTACGCTTTTTGGTGAAAGTAAAAAAATTATTAGAACT
>CAKZZM010000065.1 GCA_937885465.1 uncultured Bacteroidales bacterium | reverse complement strand
CTCTATCTCTTTGCGGACTGCCTCATCTATGCCCATCGGGTTCTCAGGCAACGACTCTCCCGTCTCTGCATCTATCATAAACCGTATGTCAGGATTACTTTCGTTAAACTCACCATTGTTTAGTGTGGCTGACTTCGCCTGTGTATTCTCTGCTACCACATATACATCACTTGGCACATCTCCACCATCCACTACATCATGGAAAAGCATACCCGTACCGCCTGCCTGCTTGCGCTGCAAGAACACCTCATCCGTGGAGCCGTTCCACTCATAGTAGTCGTCTGCCGCTAATCCTATCGACTGCGCATACTCGCTCGCCTCCTGCTCCGTGTCGAACACCGCGAAGTTTCCTTCGTCATCAAACACCTGATACTTGGTCTCGCCAAACAGGTTATTCCACGCGCGACCCTCGGCATCCATAGTCTCCATGTCGCGGATATTCAAGAACACAGGCTGTATCCGCGCATCTATCTCTTCTTCCGACATATCGGCTATCTCCTGCTCCTTGCCCGCCGTGCGGCTCACATACTGCTTCGCCACCTCTCTGTTAGGAGTGAAGTAATAACCCACACTGCCTGCACTGCGCAGAGTATAACTGTTGGCGTTCTTACTACCACGATACACCACAAGCGGCTCGCCGTTATCGTCAAGCACCTTGCTCGCATTCTCCGCATCGTTCTCCCAATCACCAAACCAGTCTTTGAAAGCTTGTGTCCTAACCTGCAACCACTGCTTCTCCGTCAACCGTGTCGGCTGACCATTCGGGGCTTGCATATATGTGCCATCTGCCTGTGCACGCGCTTTTATTTGCTGCTCTTCGGGAGTGAGGTTTGTAGATTCTTCGCCTTCTATTTGAATGTCAATTGTTGAACTGCCTTCAGAAAAGCCTGACCTTAACAACTCATTGGTAAATGCCCCTGATGTATTCAGGTTATCTACCTGCGGCATCTCAGCAAAACTTCCTGTCTCTATCAAGTGTCGTACCCCATCTACAATAGCCTTCTGACGCTCTGCATTACCCGAAATCTTATCGCCATAATAAACAAAGCCAATATAATTAACATCACTATCGCTATTTTTCCTGCCACCCTTTGACTGCTTAATCTCTATGCCAACATTAACGGCTGCACGCCCTTGTTTATCCTTAAAGTTTAAAGGATTAGCATAATGGTCGCTAATTCTAAACTTAACTTCAACTCCATTGCCAAGGCGAATAGTCTTATAAAGTGATTCTGATGTGTTAGCTGATTTTATCCCTAATGATAATGCTAACTGCCCCATAAACTCACGAGCAGAATAAGCGTCTGAACCACTTAAATTTTTAGATAATTCACTCAAAGATTTTGTAATATCGGTATTTTGTTGTACCTTTGCACCACTTTCCGATTTGGAATCGCTCTTGGAGTCGGGGACTGATAAAGTCTGGCTGATGTCCTCAATGGAGGAGAGAGCGTCTTTCCAAGTCGGATTGTTGTTTTCTCTCCCTATCTCAAACTCCGTGTTGCTGATTATCTTCATGTCGTTCTCGTTGAAGATAACATAGTTCATGCGCTCGGTCTGTTTGCTGCCATGATAGTAGCCGACAGGCATCTTAACACCTGTATAGCCTATTGAGTTCAAGAACTGTGAGGTTAGTTTATCCGGACGCTCCAATTCGGGTTCTTCTAAACTAAATCTTTCATAATTGTTTTCCAACCAATCTGCTATAGAGTTGTATAACTCAGCTTTTACTGTACCGGCATTCTTAGCTAAAGTCGCATAGCCCTCATCCGTGTCTTCAATTGCTTCTATAATAGAACTACCAATTCTGACATGGTCGAATATTCTTTCTATCGCAAATCGCGCCTCCGCATCCCTTCCGCGACCTCGCGACTTAACTTCAGGCAATGAGGAGGCTAATTCATCTACCAATGCACTAAAGACATCTTTATTATCCAATACCTCCTTGCCGTCAAAACGAACAAGTTTTGCGCGCTTCTCATTCCGCAATATCTTAAAATGACCCTCTATTTCTTTGTATAAGATTTCTCCTGTATAATTCCAATCTGGAATTACTATTCCTAACTTTCGCCCTTCTGTTGCGATGCGCTCAATCTCTTCCTGCGGTATCTTCTCGTGCCAAGCCAAGTAATTGCTACCTGTATCGTCAGGAATTTCGACTTCATAAAGGTGACTGCGTCTGATAGGTGAATGTTGTGTTTTTTGCTGCGCATAACTTATACTCACACCTTTTACACTGCTCACATAACCGCCCCAACCGTATGCCTGACTGCCTTCACCGCTACCCATAAAAGTGAAATCGAACTTGTCAAAATCAGCCGTTGTACCGTGGTAGGTCAGCATAGCCTCCAAACGGCTACGCTCTTGCGGTGACTGCATATCTTGTATTGCGTCAGCCCAGCGTGTCAGGTCTTGCATAGGCATACGCAACACACGCTCCATAAGCCCGTTATAACCCTTCGTCTTGCCTATGTGGATATTCACCCATTCCAATATCTTTCGGGCAAAATCCTCAATAGCCTTGCGCAGACTTACCAACACACCTTTCTCTTCTATAGTCTGCGCCTCTTCCATTAACTCATCAAAACGAGTCTTGCCGGTGGTATCTACAATCTTACCCCACTCAACACCGCACAAACGAGCCATCACTTCACTCGCAACCTTCTCCTCATCATCAATTATATCTGCGTAGTGTTTGTCTGACAACACACGCTGCCATTCTTTCGAGCGTTTCAATAGACCTTTTATCTTCGCCCACTCTTTAGGCTCTTTCTTGCGCATTACCTCTACCCATAAGTGAGTATATTCGTGTATCGGCGTATTGGGGTTCATACGCTCCTGCACGACGAATATCTGCTTGCCGTCGCTGAATCCATAGACCACACCTCCTTTGGTGCGCAACTCTTGGTACTTCTTGTTGCCGATATACTGAGGCAGGTCGGCTTCGGTGATGACATTGGTCTTCACTCCCGCCTGCTGCAAGATGCCTATCACACGCTCTCCGGCACTGCGCCGAATCGCCGCACCTTCATTGGCTGAGGTGTCACTTTCATTGATTGAAAACTGCGTCCTCAACGCATTTATCTGTTGGAGCAGTTTGTCCGCCTGAGCATCATCGCCTGCATCAATAGCATCCATACGCTGTTCTTCAAGGTCGGCTATCTGCTCATTTAACGAGCGACCATCTTCTGCTACGGGTGACTCCTCTGCTACAGGTGTCTCCTCTCTCGGTGGTGTCTCCTCTTTTGCCACTTTGACTTCCTCCGACTCCTGCATACTGCCTATCCTCTTTCCGCCCGCTGCCGCTAACTTGTCGTCCAACTCCCGCAACATCTGATTGTCAAACTTGCGCCTGCTCAGTAAGCCCTCTATTTCCTTTTGGCAGATGCTCATCTCCTCTGCGTCCTCTTCCTCTATGGCCACTATCAACTCCTCATAAGCACTACGCAAATTATTCTCATCTTGCTTATTTGCCTCCGGCAGGTTCTGCTCATCTCTAACACCACTCTCGCGTATTGTCGTCCGAGTAAGGTTGGTGTTGCCATTGTGGGTATAGTTAAGTCCGAACTTATTATTCAGGTTAGTCGCATTAGCCAACTTGACATACAGACCTATTACCTTATTAGTACCCTTGTTCTCTATCTTGTCTGTCTTAATATCTATCTTCAATGTCAACTTCAAACCCAACATATCTAACAGCCTCTTGAGCTGTTGTACTCTGGGATTCTTGCTGTTGCCTGCAAGAACCTCGTCAAAGCCCTGCTTATCGATGATATGGTTCCACAGAGATATAGCATCCTTAATACCTTGCTTCAATGATGACCTATCAACCTTCTCACCCGCACCAAATACATTGATAGTCTTAACACGAATCTTTTCAAGCAACCCGTTCCAATCTAACTCTAAGAAGTCCTTAAAGGTGAAAACAAAACTCTCACCCGTCTTAGCATTAAAACCTTTGTAGATGACGAAATTGATTGCGTCATCCAGTATAGTAGCGTTCTCCTTAGCTGCTGCCAAACTCTTTGAATCATACTGCGATGCGCTGCCTACCTTATACAAACTATCCTGACCTTCTTTGTCCCATGTCAATTCTTCACGAGCAAGTTCCACATCCTCGCCCGTTTCCATATCTATCGCTTTGATGGTAGTCATAGGCAAATGTTTGAACTCGTCAATCATATTGCCATTCTTATCCAAATAACGCCGACGCTTACTGATAAGTAGATAAGGCTTGCCGTCTCTATACGCTATCATTTTTGTTGGCTTACCATTCACCCGCACTTTTTTGCCCGTTAACACATCTATATAAGTGCCATCTTCCTGTTTGCGAGCCACAGCAAGACGAGAATTGCCTGTCTTATCTACCACAAATATATCATCCGCCGACAAATCTATGCCTGCGTATCTGCCT
>CAKZZM010000064.1 GCA_937885465.1 uncultured Bacteroidales bacterium | reverse complement strand
AGTCGGCACCTTTCAGGTCTGCCACAATCTTTGCTTTCCATGTCTCGGTGGAGACAGGCGCGAAGTCTTGCAGCAGGTTAAGTTTGTTTTCTGCCATAAATTAAAATTTTAGGAATAATATTGTTTAATGTTGTGTTATTATTACAATGCAAACAGACTCCGTACTGCTATTATTTAGCGCCTATGGAGTCTGCACAACAAAATTTATATTAGAAAGTTGGGGCCTCTTCCCCATACAATTTACGAAACCATTCGCGAGCGGGAACTTCTACAATTTTCCCGTTTTCATCGGACTGAACGAGTATCTCGTTCCTCATTGCTTTCTCACGAAGCATGTTATATTCCGCTAATGCCATACCTTCCTTTATATCGGAGATATTGTTGCGGTATTGTTCTACTGCTGACATAGTTGTTTTAATTGTTGATATCTTTCGGCATCAAGTATATCAATCATAGAGCCTCTTGTGCCTGTTGCCACGCATGTGCGTGGATTGCATGAATTATCATAAATCACCCATTCGTCCGCAAGTGGAAGAAAGAGATTAAAAAGATTATCCAACCCTTTATTGTAACGCCGACGAATAGTTTCGTCATCAATATTGTGTCCTCCTTCAGATACCCGTTGATTGACTCTTAATCGCGCCATTTCAGGTGAATTGAGCCATAAAAAGAGCAGAGACACTCGAAACCCTTTTTCTCGCGCAATTTTTATAAGAGAGACATACGAGCGGGTCGCCAATGTCGTTTCTATTGAAAACGATTCATCGCCTTCCAACAATTCTTCAATTCTTTTCAGCATCAGTTTTCCTGCTTGTATTGCACGGCTTTCCGGGTTGAAAGGCGATAGTCCACGGGCTATTTCGTCAGCATTAACAAACTCTTTGCACTGCCAAATAGACGGCAATAGCGTTTTTGCCGCAGTTGATTTTCCAGCGCCATTACAGCCTGATATAATGTAAAGAGTTTTCATCAATAATGGACCTAATAGGCAAAGTTAATGCTTTTTTCCAATATATGCAAGCATATATTAAAATAAATTAAACATCAAAAAAATAACTCTTCTTCCGTGGCGGGAACTATAAACCTTTGGTTGGTAGAACCTCTAAAGCGCAATGCCGGTCCAACAGGTTTATTCTCAATCTGAAAAGGTCCATCAACCAACACGTCAATATATGGTAGTATTTCCATATACGGCGATTTATCTTTTATCTCTTCGTACACAAAGCCGGTATAACACCAAATATTGAGTTTTTCTGCCTTTATCGCTTGCAAAAGTGGGAGCAGTTCTTCTGCTTGATAGAGAGGGTCACCACCGGATAATGTCACATCAAATTTGTTATAACGGATAATCGTCATAATCTTGTCTAAAGTCCAATCTTCACCGGCATCAAAAGACCAAGAGTCGGGATTTTGACAACCTTTGCATGCGTGCTTACAACCGGCAAAGTATATGCTTGTTCTGAGTCCGGGACCATCAACAGTCGTTCCTTCAGCAATATTGATAATTCGTAGCATAACACAAATAAATAGTGGAGAACGTCTCCGAACGTTCAAACTTGATAGTTACGTGGGCTAATAATAATTTAGTTTAACAAAATTCTTTGCTTCTTCTATTTACAAATCAAGCCCTTTGCATGAAGCGAAAAGGGCTTGACATGGTAGTATAAATATCGATAAAAAGGACTATTTATGCACAATTCTATCTTTCAGTTCCGCTAATTTTCCGGAGTTCCATCTGTCGGTTGTTCCTACTAAATAGCCGGTTATGCGCTGTAGCATATCGATATTATTAGAGTGGCATACCGGACATTCTGCAAGACCATCAGAAGCATCTTCATATCCGCAATCCATACATCTGTTTCTATTGTGATTAACGGAACCATATCCTATATTGTATTCATCCATCAAATCAACAATTTGCATAATAGCTTCGGGGTTATGCGTTGCATCACCGTCAACCTCCACATAGAAGATATGTCCGCCGCCGGTAAGTGGATGGTAGGGTGCTTCTATTTCTGCCTTGTGTCTTGGAGAGCAATGGTAATAAACCGGCACATGGTTGGAGTTAGTGTAATAGTCCTTATCCGTAACACCGGGGATTATGCCAAAATCTTTCTTATCGCGCTTAGTGAAACGTCCTGCAAGTCCTTCTGCAGGAGTAGCAAGAACAGAGTAGTTATGCTCATATTTTTGAGAGAATTCGCGTACTCTATCGCGCATATAAGTTACAATCTTCAGACCTAACTCTTGTGCCTCTTCTGATTCGCCATGGTGATGACCGACAAGTGCAATTAGCACTTCTGCTAAGCCGATAAAGCCTATACCCAATGTACCTTGGTTAATCACTGACTCTATTGTGTCAGTAGGTTTGAGTTTATCAGCACCGACCCATAGTTTTGACATAACGAGTTGGAATTGCTTTGCCATTGCCGTCTTTTGGAATTCATATCGCTCGTGCAGTTGCTGCGCAGTAACCTGCATCAAATCGTCAAGTTTGGCGAAGAATGCATTGATGCGTGCCTCTTTATCTTCAATGGGCATACATTCGATAGCAAGACGAACGATATTTATCGTTGAAAACGATATATTTCCTCTTCCTATTGATGTTTTCTCACCATATCTGTTTTCAAAAACTCTTGTGCGGCAGCCCATAGTAGCAACTTCCCATTTATAGCGTTTTGGATCATCTAAACGCCAGTTTTCATGATGATTGTATGGTGCATCAAGATTTACGAAATTAGGGAAGAAGCGGCGTGCGGTTACTTTGCATGCCAAGCAGTAGAGATCGTAGTTAGGGTCTTCGGGTAAATAGCTAACACCGCGTTTCTTTTTCCAAATCTGTATCGGGAAAATTGCAGTAGAGCCATTGCCAACACCTTCGTATGTAGTTTTAAGTATCTCTCTAATTACGCATCTTCCCTCAGGTGAGATATCAGTACCATAATTAATTGAGGAGAACACTACTTGATTACCACCGCGAGAGTGAATGGTATTCATATTATGGACAAATGCTTCCATCGCTTGGTGAACGCGACTTACTGTGCGATTTATAGCATGGTGGAATATGCGTTCTTTTCCTTGCAGCCCTTGCAGTTCTGCAAATACATAGTCTTTAATAGGCGCATTGTAAAGGTCAGTATAATCTTCGTTCATCAACTTTTCAAGATACTTAATCTCTTCTATGTACGATGCACGCACGTATGGAGCCATATAGAAGTCGAAAGCCGGAATAGACTGTCCTCCGTGCATCTCGTTTTGTGCTGTTTCGAGCGATATACACGCTATGACAGATGCTGTCTCAATACGTTTAGCGGGGCGGCTCTCGCCATGTCCTGCTTCAAAACCATTAAGCAGAATGTTATCAAGCGGGTGTTGAACGCAAGTGAGAGACTTAGTAGGATAGTAGTCCTTGTCATGTATGTGTAAAAGGTTAGAGCGGACAGCCTCTCTTGTAGCGGGAGAAAGCAGGTAGTCGTCCACAAAAGGCTTGGTTGATTCAGACGCGAACTTCATCATCATGCCGGCAGGTGTATCTGCATTCATATTGGCATTTTCGCGAGTTATGTCATTTTTCTTCGCAGCAATAATCTCAAGGAAAATGTCGCGTGTCTTGGCTTTACGTGCCACATCGCGTTTGTCGCGATAGGCTATATATGCCTTTGCTACTTCTTTACGAGGCGACTTCATCAATTCAAACTCCACTTGGTTTTGAATCTCGTCCACCGACATTTGTTCCTTACCTTGAAAGGCTATCTTATCTGTTATCTTTTGAATAAGTGCCTCGTCCTCGCCTTTGTCGGTCGCTAACATTGCTTTGCGAATAGCAGCTTTGATCTTTTCTTCGTTGAAACCGACAACGCGACCGTCCCTCTTCAATACTGTTTGTATCATAATAAGTCCTAAATGTATAAGAATATTTTCTTAAAACTACTTAAATAGTATAATTTTTATAGCGTCAGAAAATACAAACACCGTTTTTTCGATGAAAACGGTGTTTTATGAAAGTTTAACACTGTGTTTTCCAAAATCAACTGCAAAGTTATACAAAAAAAAAAATCTATGCAAGAATAATTTTTAATATTTTTTTACAAAAAGTTATTTAGTTTGTAATTTGCTGAAAATGAATATTATAAATAAAATAGTGAGGTTTGAAAGGGTTGAAAATTATCTGATGCGAAGATTTCACTATTTGCTATGCTGATATTGTGCCACAAACCGACAAATTAGAATTGCATTATGAATTCTATGTAAAAACACAATAATGGTAATAATTGAAATTTATTGCATCCGGAAATATACCCCACCCCAACCCTCACACCCTACCCCAACCCGCACAAAACTGCATTATCCTGCTTTATCCTGCACTAAACTGTATGGTAGTGGAGAACGTCTCCGAACGTTCTGGCGGTAGAGACGGTGTTTTCCACCGTCTCTCAAATAGTGGAGAACGTCTCC
>CAKZZM010000063.1 GCA_937885465.1 uncultured Bacteroidales bacterium | reverse complement strand
AACCAACGACACAAACCAATGCAATGTTTGTGGCGTTGAGAGCGGAGGCACAAGTTGCTCCTACGATTTAGCGGAGCGGTATCGTCATTGCAATCTTGTTGCCGAACGCGACACATCGGCTGCGCAAAATTCCCACAACAGACCACATCCACTATCTCTTTCAGCGGTGTTTCTTGACGCTGCCAAACACGAAGGAACTTCGAACGAACTACGAAGGACGGACGAACCAACTTCTGCCTATTTTTGCACTTTTCATTCACAAAATCTTTTGATTTTGTCATCAAAGCCCTAAAAAAGTTTACAAAATTAAACTTTTATCCCTAAAAAATTTGCTTATTCGGTTAATTTTGAGTATCTTTGCACGCTTTTTATGAGAATCATGATTAGTTAGCATGGCAAAACAGAAGATTTTTATCAGTAGTGTTCAAGGAGAATTTCAAAGTGAACGTAGATTGATTGCTGAATATATTCGGCATGATGCTTTGCTGTCCATCTATTTTGAACCGTTTCTATTTGAAGAACTCCCAGCACAAGATAAATCTGCCCAAGCCGCATACTTAGAACAGGCAGCTAAGTCAGAGATTTATCTTCTTTTGATAGGTGCCCGGTACGGCTATCAGGATGAAGAGGGTACTTCACCAACCGAACGCGAATATGACACCGCCACTGCGCATCATGCGTATCGTATTGCATTTATAAAATCGATTGCTCAAAGAGACGATAAAGAAGATGCTTTCAAGCGTAGGATTGACCACGATGTGATTCGTAACGTGTTCAACTCCTACGAGGAACTGCAAAGTGGAGTATATGCTTCCTTGGTGGAGTATATGACTTCACACCAATTGCTACGTCAAGGTCCTTTTGATGCTACCGCTCATCCTGATGCACGCATCAGCGACTTGGATAAGGAGAAGATCCGTTGGTTCGTCGGAGTGGCACGAGAGGTAAGACAATTTCCTCTATCTTATTCCGAGGAGAATATCCCGCAGATACTCCATAGCCTCCACCTCATCACAGAAGATGGCGGCATTAAGAATGCCACACTACTGTTGTTTGCCAAAGATCCGCAACAATGGTTTGCCACGGCAACCATCAAGTGTGCGCATTTCTACGGCACAAAAGTGGAGAAACCGATGGCTTCGTTACAGATATACGGAGGAACGGTGTTTGATCAAGTGGATATGGCTGTCACATTCGTTATGTCTCGCATTGACCAGCGTGTCGGCGAGCGCATCCATTCCGCACGTGTGGATGTCACTCCGGAACTTCCTGCACAAGCTGTCAGGGAAGCAATCGTCAATGCTGTTGTTCACCGTGATTATGCAGATAATGGCAGCGTGCAGGTCATGCTGTTCAAAGACAGGTTGGAGGTATGGAATCCCGGTAAACTGCCTCATGGTATGACCATCGAGGACCTAAGCGGAGTGCACCGGTCACGCCCAGTCAATCCAGTACTTGCTAATCCTGTGTATCTGACCGGTTATATTGAGCAGATGGGTACAGGAACGACAGACATCCTTGAACGGTGCAAAAACGCAGGGTTGCGTACACCGGAGTTTATTCAAGATGAAGACTTCCTTACCATCCTTTGGCGACCTGAGAAACATGGTGCCGACCAAGAAATAAATCAAGTCACTGGCCAAGAAAGTGTACATCAAACCGTGCATGAAACCGACCATCAAACCGTGCATGAAACCGACCATGTATCAGAGGCAATTAAACGATTGATAAAGGTAATTAGAGGTGATACTAAAACTCGTGAGGAAATAATGACTATAATGCATTTAAACCATCGTGAGAATTTTAGATTGACCTATTTAACTCCTTCCATTGAAGCCGGTTATGTAACCATGCTTTATCCTGATAATCCTAAGCGTAAAGGGCAAGCATATTACTTAACCCCTAAGGGCTTGGAATTGTTGAAGAGTTTCTCGCTTTGAATGATAGTCTATGGCAATCTATGAAAAGATAAAAGCATCAGAAAAGTGCCACCTACTGGCACTTTTTTGTAAAAATTGCACATAGGTTGTAAGATTTTGACGGTTCAATCGTATTACATATAGAAGGGTTAACTAGAACACCCTACAAAATATAAATTCAAGAGCCGTATGATGACGCACGAGCAGTTTACGCAAATATATTTGCCGTTTAGCGGAAAGATGTATGCACTCGCATACAACCTGCTCCGTAACCGTGACGAGGCGCGAGACTGCGTGCAAGATGTGTACTCCGAGTTATGGATCAAACGGGACACGATAGAACCCGACAAACCACCACTTCCGTTTGTGTTAACAATGGTGCGAAACAACTGCCTCGACCGTCTCAAAGCCCGAAACACAGAGCCAAGCGATGAAATCCTTGATACGCTTACGACCAACGACACTGAAAATCAAATTGACGCAGCAAGTGACCTTAACGTAGTGCTCCAACTCATTGACAAACTGCCTCCCGACCAACAAACAGTGCTACGCTTACGCACGATTGACGGATTAGAGATAGACCAAATACAAGAACTGACCCGTTTTAGTCGCGAAAACATTTACACCTTGCTATCAAGAGCAAGAAAAACGCTGCGGGAAAAGACCGCTTCGCTGTTAGACGCAAGACCGTTACACTGTTAGACCGCTAACGCTCAAAGACTAAAGACAAATATGATACATAACATGACCATAGAACAAATCAAACCACTTCTCTCTCGTTTCTATGAGGGACAAACGACACCGGACGAAGAACGGTTGTTGGCTGATTTCTTCCGTCGTGAGGATGTGCCGGAAGAGTTGCAAGAGGACAAGCAACTATTCCTTATGCTTGCGCATATCTCCGACCAAGAAATGCCGACTGACATTGCAGATGAAATTGCCGCTTTTGTGAACAACCTCGGACAAACGGAAAAAAAGCCGGTTTTGCCAGAGGTGAAGCAACGCAAAGGAATCATCTTCCATCTAAAAACACCTCCGAAGATGTTTTACCGTATAGCAGCAACGGTGGCTCTTCTTCTCGCGATAGGCGGCGGAATCATCTCGTACCAACGGCAAATAGACCCTTTCCGCAATACATGCGCCACTGCCGAAGAAGCAGCACAAGAAATTCTATATGCTAACGTAATTATAAATCGCTCATTTGCGCTTTTCTTCCAATCTACGGCAACGGCGACAGAGCAAGTGAACGAAATGAATAAAACCATTCAAAAAGCAACCCAATATATCAACTATTAAAATAATAAATCTATGAAACGTATTCTTTTAGTAGCAGTCATCGCCCTTTGCGGCATCGCTGCACAAGCACAAAATAAGATATTTGAAAAGTACGCCAAGATGGAAGGCGTGGAGTATGTGTGTATCAACAAAGCCATGTTCAGTGCCGGTTTGTCTTTGGCTACGGCGGGACAAGTCGTTTTTGACAGCATAGACACCAAAGGCACTGACCTTGAGAAATTCGCCAATTTCAACCGAATGATCATCATTACTGCTGAAGGCGACAAGAAACAACTACTCTCCAAAGACATTCAGAGACTATCGAACGAGAAAGACTACGAAATCCTTATGGAGTCACACTCCAACGGCAACGATGACGCGATATTTCTGTCTTCCGATACGGAGTTTATCATCTGCAATACCCGTGAGGAAAATTGCTCGGTGGTGATCTTGCTCAAAGACAAATAATCTGTTCATTTTCATAAAGAAGGCTTTGTAGCAACCGTTCTGCGGCTATACAGTTTTTACCAAATCTCTTCATACCATAGTATGTAGAACGGTTGCTCTATGCCCTTTATGTGAAAGTATCCAATTATTAAAATTTTAGCACTATATCTTGTTAGTGCTCTGTCGGTCTATCGTCCCGTATCCGAGTCGTATGTCTCCCGTACGCGGCAGGTAATGAATTTATTCCATGGTACATACCAAATAATAAACCAAGTGGCGACGATTACAATATAAATTGTTATGACCGTTGGTGTAAAATAGATACCTCCTTGATTTGAAAAGTTAAATAAAGTATGGAAACAGGCACATGCTGTCAGACTTTTTGTATCACGAGCGATGCAACCAATTCCCCATGAACCGAGTAACAGAATACCCCAAAAGATTAAGCCGCCTATACTGACATTAATCGTAATATGCCAAAAGAACCACATCGTTCCGATAATAAAGACACGCAATGCCGGATTCATTTCCTTTAGTTCTCCTTGTAAATATCCTCGCCAGCCAACTTCTTCAAGGAACGAATAAAACATAAATCCAAGTAGTGTAAAACTCAGTTCACGATTAAGAAAAAAGCAAATTGTAAAAGGAATGGCTGCGGTAAGAACGGACTTCAAAATAGATGTACCGGTTATGTTGCAATAGAATTTCCTTTTAAAGACCAGAACAGCAGCGATGGCTCCCAGGCAAGGTCCAATGCCTCTTGCCCAATTCCACAGCCACACGATAAAATTGTCCGCATTTAAATCTTGATATTTGAGTACAATCGCGCGTGACAATCGCTATTATGTAAAATAACGCGATTGCTACCCATTTCGTTTTTGTTTCGCTAAACTTCATTTTCTTTTGTTGCATACTGTATAGCAAGTTCTCTACCGATACCGGAACTGGCTCCAATAATAAGTGTCCTCATAGTTTTGCAAAGTTTTTTCTGTTATTTCCCTAATAACCAATCTATCACATTGATTTTACGTATACCGTCTATATTTGCGCTATCAAAGTCAGTCGTCAAAAGATATTTAGGGTACGTGTCCTTAATCTTTCTTAATGACGAAAGTTCGCGATTAAGTGTTTTTTCGTCATTAACGGTGTAAGCGACTTGGTAATACTCACGCTCCCCGTTGTGCTTCATGACCACAAAATCCACTTCACCTGCTTCTGTTCTGCCGGCATAGACTTCTCCTCCTCGTCTCAGTAGTTCAAAGTACACTACATTTTCTAACTTATGCCCCAAATCAATGGTCGGAGCATTCGTTTGCAGGAGATTGCGGAAACCGAGATCCACTGCATAATACTTGTAATTGCTTGCCAGCAACCGTTTGCCTTTGATATTATACAGACGCACAGGATAAATCAGGTACGATTCCGTAAAGTAACGAAGATATTTCAGCACGGTATTGTGCGACATCTGTTGTCCTGAATTGTGGTTCAGCGTGTCTGCTATATTATTCGGAGAGACCACACTGCCAATACTATCATAGAGGAAATTAATCACACGCTGCAAAGTATCAAACTTACGCAATTTATTCCGCTGGACAATGTCTTTGACCACCACCGTGTCGTACACCGATTGGAGGTACGCATTGACCATCTCCGGGGCTGTGCGGGATAAGTTAACCGCTTCCGGGAAACAGGAAGTATTCATATATTGGCGGAACAGCCTGCCGGAATCATGCTCATCGGGGAATGAGGCAACGTATTCAGCGAAAGAAAACGGATGCAAATGAATATTGATGTAACGTCCGGAAAGCAAGGTACTCAAATCGCTGGAGAGCATATAGGCATTAGACCCGGTGATATATAAATCTACATCTTTCTTGACATAAAGCGCGTCCACCAGTTTCTCGAAATGTGGTAAGATTTGCACTTCATCCAAAAACACATACCGCTTTGGGATGTCCGGCAAGTGAGCAATGATGTAATCATATACTTCTTCCCATGTCGCAAAACGGGCACTCTCACGTTCCTCAAAATTGAGAGACAACACAGCATTATTCTGTACGCCATTAGCATACAAATACTGCCTGAATGCCATTAGCAATGTGGATTTTCCGCAACGACGGATACCTGTTACAACCTTTATCAGGTCTTGATCACGCAATTTAATGAGTTGCGACAGATAGGATTCTCGATTTATCATAGTGCAATCTGTTTCTACTGACGAAAATCACTTGTTTCTATAAATTTCGTCAGTAATAGACTGCAAAGGTACTGCTTTTTTTGAATTGTGCAAGGGTTTGGGGCAAAAATCGTTGCGGTTTTTCTGCCTTTTTCTTGCGCCGCTTGTCTTTCGGTTGTCTCCAACTCGTCTCTCGGTCAAGGGGTATGTCATTCCGCGATCCTACAATCTTAATAATAGTACATTTCGTATAGGGATACTATACCCTTACTATATCCTTACTATACCCTTGCTATACCTTTCCGCTATCCATACATACGAAAAGACGGCGCGCACGATTAGTGCACACCGTCTATAACGCTGCGAACGTGTTGTTTTTGCTTACCTCGCGCCCATTCGTATGGTGGGGGTAATTTGTTGATTATAAATTAGTTGCATAAGGATTAACAAATATTCTCTAAATCAAAATATAGAAGACGTGTAGGAGAGTCTTCATCCTCTTTCGACAGAGGGACAAAGCCCTGTTTGTAATAAAAAGGCAAAGAGTGAGCATAGGCATCGACCGTTATAAAGCGACAGCCTGCTTTATTGTCCGATTGATAAGAAACAACAATCATATTCACCATCATCGTTCCTATACCTTCACCATGGTATTTGCGGTCTGTTGCTAAACGGCATATCTTAAGTGCAGGATAACTCTTGAACATCTTGCCTTACGCAAAGAATTGTTTGCGAAAACGGTTATATGCAGAGTTACTCGGAAAATCAGTCAGAGAAATACGGTCGTGTGCAAGACTGAAATAACCGATTGTATCTTTTGTGTTCTTATCTTCAAGAACATACGTTGTTGCTAAACGGACTTTGAAATAGAGCAAAGCATCCTCGAAGATGAAATCATTTAAGTCTTCATCTCCGCAGTCGAACCGCGCAACAGCATCATTCTCGCCAAGCCTACGCAATACTATGTCTTCCTTATTCATTTCGGCGTAAAATTAGAAAGCACAATTCACGCAACGAGAGCGCAAAAACTCATAGTCACTCATCATACGGGCTTTTTGCTCCGCAGAGATTGTCCTTGGATTAAGCATCTGCATCTCAAAACGATGTGCTTCCTCACCGAAAAGAATAGGCGTTTCTCTTATAGGTCGTGCCATAAAATCATTTACAATTTAATCATTTACACTTTTGTCATTTAGTAGGCATACTATACATCTAATTTATTTACAGCCGCAAAGATACAACTTTTTCTTCATATATGCAAGGATTAGGAAAGAAAAATCCGTTTTGCACACATTTTGTAGGATTTAGCTGTGGTTTTGGGGGGCTGATACTGCCTTTTCCCTGTAGCGGTTTTCCCGATTAACGGGAACACATAGTGTGTCGTGCACAACTTTAAAAGTTAATAAATCAGTTAATTGTATTTTGGGTTTGTTGTGTTATACATAAAAAAGCGGTAGTCCGCTTTATTGGATTACCGCTAAAAAAAATATAAGGAAGGGGAGAATGCTTATCTCTCCAAGAGAAAATCAATGATGTTGTACATCAATATCCCATCTTCTGTTTTATGAGTAGGTATCAGTCCGCCAACAATGACAATCTTCTGGAAATTATCTTTGATGAGACGCAAAGGGCGGAGTTCTTGCTCTACCTTCTCTTCATCCGGCAGCGCATAGGCAGATTGAATATACAGACGCTCTTCATTGCGGTTACAGACAAAATCCACTTCTAATTGCAACCGTACATTCTTGCCGTCAATGGTGGTATTATATTCGACATTTCCCACATCCACCGAATAACCTCTATGCACCAACTCCAGATAAATCAGGTTTTCCATCAGATGCGTCCATTCGTTCTGGCGGAAGCCCAGTCGCGCATTGCGCAGTCCGAGATCCATGAAATAGTATTTCTTGGGGGTATTGATGTATTTTTTGCCCTTTATATCGTACCGCAATGCATGCTCTATCAGAAAAGCGTCCTCCAGCATATCCAGATAGCTGTCTATCGTATTATACGAGATACGGCTTTTCTTGATGGTCTTGAAGGTGTTTTGTAGTTTGACGGAATTAGTCAGGCAACCTATATTTGAAGCCACCACATCCACTAACTCCTTCATGTCGGAATCATCATTCAAATGATTACGCTCCTTGATATCAACAAGATAGGTGTTATTAAACAAATCGCGGAGATATTTCTTCTTTTGCATTCCGGTCTCATAAAGCGCAGTACGCGGCAGACCGCCATAGATGAGATACTCGCGCAATAATGCCTCATTGGGCTCTTTTCCGCACACCTGACAATATTCGGCGAAAGAGAGGGGCTGTACACGGATTTCTTCACCTCGTCCGCGGAAGATAGTCAGCACGTCTTTGGACAGGAACTTGGCGTTACTACCCGTAACATACACATCGACGTTAGGCATGTCCAGATAGCTGTTGAGTACATCCTCAAACTCCGGCACATGCTGGATTTCGTCAATGAGGACATAGTATTGAGCATCATCTTGCAGTTTTGAGTCAATATGACTGAGTAGTGCATTCGGATCCCGCAGCCACTTGTTGCGCCGGGGCTCCAGATCAATCCGGATAATGTGCTGATCATCTACGCCGGTACTTTTAAGATAGTCATAAAAGATGTGAAACAGCAGATACGATTTGCCGACACGGCGTAATCCCGTGACTACTTTGATCATATCATTGCACATAGCGGCAATCAGTGCGTCGAGATATTTCTGTCTGGTTATCATCTTATTATAAAGGAATTGCTTCTATACTGTTGAAAGTTTTTGCTGGTATACGCATTTTTTTTCATCAAATCCGCTGCAAAGGTACAACAAAATAATCAATTATACAAGTATTTGAACGAAAAAAATCAAATATGCTTGCATAATTTGTTTATTTCGGGCAAAAACTTGTTAGTTGCAGGATACTGCTACTAATAATTAAAAACGGTAATCCATTATGTCAAAGATCGTTGCGGTGCGTCGCGCCCGCATTTTTATGACGTATTTGCCCTAATCTGTGTCGGGCACAACTTTAAAAGTTAATAAATTAAGTTAACTAAAGTTTCCCACATCAAATAATGTGGATATTACATAAAAGCAGTTGCTGTATTAACAGCAAAAACGAGGTCTTTGAAAGATTGATTTTTTTTGAGAAAAAGTAAAGAAAAATAGCAGATAATCAGAAAATTATTTGTATCTTTGTAGTTGAAAAGAAAACAAAATACAAAACAAAAATCTGCATCTGCTATGGCTACAAAATTACAACAATTTTCTGAATTATCAACACTTTTGTGTGATAAAAATACT